>JBOFXU010000315.1:0-2178 GCA_051654305.1 Bacteroidales bacterium
CTCCTGTCTTCGCTCTTTATTGTACTTGCCGTTTCATTGTTCTTAAGCTGGGTGTTTGCACTGATCCAAACTCCGTTCTGTATCGAACGATTCGTCAGAAGACCACGACCAGAAGAAGTGAAAAGCGAGATCTTCAACACTCCGCTTTACAACAAATTCCGCTCCATTCTAAAATGGATAATAAAGCACAAAACAATTGCTACGGGGAGTTGCCTTCTTCTGCTGACACTGTCATTCGGAAGTTTCCGCTTCATTCCAAAAGTCTTTCTTCCACAATTAGATAAGCAATACTTTTCAATTGACATGTGGACTTCCGAAGGAACCAGAATTGAACGAACAGATGAAATCACCCAATCTATCGTTACTTATCTCGATAATTTAGGCATTGATGCTGAGCTTTCGTCGTACGTAGGACAAACACCTCCTCGCTATTACCTGGGAAATTCAAACTTTGGACCACAGCCTAACTTCGCACAGCTCCTGATCAAAACTCCCGATTCAAAAAGATCGAGAGAGTTGCAGAGAGTACTGAAAGATTCGCTGGCTTATAACTTTCCGAATCTATTTATCAAAGTCAATAAATTTGAACTTGGCTCAGTACCTCAGGCGCTGATCGAGGCTCGATTTTTAGGCCCGGACACACAAGTACTGGATTCTCTTACGTCAATAGCTCTTCGTATCATGCAGAACAACCCTAAGGTTACTGATGCCCGAAATGAATGGGAAGGACGTACGCTTGTGATACAACCAGTATTTGACCCACTGAAAGCAGGACAAATAAATCTGACCAAATCAGGAATGGTAGAAGGAATTAAGGCGCTCAACGATGGCCTTCCAGTCGGCATATACCGCGACAACGAGAAGAAAGTCCCGGTTCTCCTGCACACCGGATCTTATGATGCGCCCGGTCTGGACCAGATATCCAATCTGCCCGTTTGGCACGGAGCTAATTCGGCTCCATTGTCACAAGTTACACAAAGAGTAGACACAAAATGGACCTACCCTGTAAGAAGAACCTACGATCGTAAGTTATCTATGGCTGCCATGTGCAATGTAAAAGATGGATATACGATGACTGAAGTTCACAGCGAGATCCGAAAAGAGATTGAATCTATTGAACTTCCCGAAGGTTATCAGTTCTTTTGGGACTCACAGTTCAAGGATCAGACCGAGGGGATGGTTGCTCTTACAAAATACTTTCCACTTGCTTTCTTGTTCCTGATTCTTATCCTTGTAGCTCTGTTCCGCAACTTCAAACAGCCGCTGATTATTCTACTTATCCTTCCTCTATCTGGGATCGGTGTTGCAGTGGGAATGCTTCTTACCGGATTTGATTTCGGGTTCTTTTGTATTGCGGGATGGCTGGGTCTGCTGGGAATGATTATTAAAAATGTGATTGTTCTCCTCGACGAAGTAAATATTTTAGGACGTGAAGGTTATTCGAAGTACGATGCCATCATCGAAGCAACTGTCTCTCGTGTGCGCCCGGTACTCATGGCAGCCATTACAACTATTTTTGGCATGGTACCCCTTCTATTTGACATTGTGTTTGGAGGAATGGCAGCTACGATCATCTTCGGACTTACGTTTGCAACATTGCTTACGTTACTTATTACACCTGCACTCTGTGCTATTTTTTACAAAGTAAAAGCTTAAACAATGAGTAATTTCAAATTTATATTCCTGTCTCTTTTTATTTTAATTTTCCCAATTCAAGGTTACGCTTCTGAGCCCTCTGCTCAGGGCGTAACCCCTCTGCTTAACGTTTATCGCGAAAAGGCGCTAAATTACAACCACGATCTAAAGTCCATTCAAAAAAATATTGCAGCTTCCAACGAGGCCATTCGGATGGCTAAAGGAGAATTCCTGCCTCAGCTATCTGCTAATGCAGCCTACAAGTATATCGGAAACCCAAGCGAGTTATCTATCAATCTGCCTGCTCTGGGTGCACCGGTAGGTTTTAATGCTGACAACCACCAGTACGGGGCAACGCTAACTGTTTCGCAACCCATATACACTGGCGGACGGCTCAAAAATTCGCTCGAGGTATCGCAACTTCAATCCGAACTTGCGTCAAACCAGGCTGAAGCTCTCGAGCTTTCCGTTCTTTTTCAGACCGACTTTAAGTACTGGACTACCGTAGCTAACGCAGAACTCATTGAGGTTACTAAAACCCTT
>JBOFXU010000316.1:0-1389 GCA_051654305.1 Bacteroidales bacterium
GTCCGTTTATGCTTAACGGATATCCGATTCTGTTCATGGATATTGCTTCGGCAGAGATGACTAAATACGCTGCAAATGCCATGCTGGCAACCCGGATCAGTTTTATGAACGAAATTGCGAATCTGTGTGAACTGGTAGGAGCAAATGTGGATATGGTTCGTAAGGGGATGAGCACAGACTCACGTATCGGCCGACACTTCCTGTATGCAGGTGCTGGCTACGGTGGCTCTTGTTTCCCGAAAGATGTGAAAGCGCTGGCTCATACCGGCAGACTACACAATCACCCGATGAGAATAATTGAAGCGGTCGAAGAAGTGAATGAAGATCAGAAATTAGTCTTGTTCAACAAACTGACCAAACATATGGGTAAAGACCTGAAAGGAAAACGTATAACGCTTTGGGGACTTGCCTTCAAACCTGAAACAGACGATATGCGTGAAGCCCCGGCTCTGACTATTATTGACCATCTGCTTGCTGCAGGTGCTGAAGTATGTGCCTATGATCCGGTAGCCATGGAGGAGTCTAAAAAAATTCTTGGCGAGAAGATTATCTATGCGAAAGATATGTACGAAGCAGCTCTCGAAGCAGATGCTCTGATGCTTCTGACAGAGTGGAAACAGTTCCGTATTCCAAGCTGGAAAGTGCTTCTGAAAAGTATGAAAGGAAATCTGTTACTCGACGGTCGTAATATCTACGACGAAAAAGAAGTGGAAAAAGAGGGATTCACGTATGTCCGCATTGGTAAAAACTAACACGCCACAATCTTTATGAAAAGAATATTAGTCACAGGGGGAGCCGGATTTATCGGCTCTCACCTTTGTACCCGACTGGTTGAAGAGGGCAACGATGTGATCTGCCTGGACAACTACTTCACCGGCTCGAAAAAAAATATACTTCACCTCATCGGTAATCCGCATTTTGAGTTAGTGAGACAGGATATTATCAATCCTTATCATGCCGAAGTTGACGAAATCTACAATCTGGCTTGTCCGGCTTCACCAATCCATTACCAGTATAACGGAATCAAGACGATAAAAACGTCTGTGATGGGAGCTATTAATATGCTTGGACTGGCAAAAAGAACTAAAGCCAAGATTTTACAAGCATCTACAAGCGAAGTCTACGGAGATCCTGCTGTCCACCCTCAGATCGAAAGCTACTGGGGTAACGTCAATCCAATCGGTTCGCGTTCGTGCTACGATGAAGGGAAACGGTGTGCTGAAACATTATTTATGGAGTATCATCAGCAAAATGGTGTGAAGATTAAAATCATCCGTATTTTCAACACCTATGGACCTCATATGAGTCCGGATGATGGCCGGGTGGTTTCTAATTTTATCATGCAGGCGCTACGGGGTGAAGATATTACTATCTATGGAGATGGTTCTC
>JBOFXU010000317.1:0-8250 GCA_051654305.1 Bacteroidales bacterium
TAGTCGTAGATGCTTGCTTTTATGGTCAGTATGTTCTCTTTGTTGAAGGGAACGGTAATATCTTTCTGATGGAAGAACCCAGTAATAAAGGATGGTGGTTCTTCTTTAAAATCAGGTATGTTTTTTACGAGATCTGCTATCTGAGCATTAAAGTCCGAATAGCAGGAGTCCCGGTAAAATTGGAGCGCCATATCTGGAGTTTCAAAAATAGGCTCCCTTGGGGCAATAGCGTTCAGGAAGAGTCTTTCGATCTCTTTTATTTCGTAATCACTTCCGCAGGAGACAGGGAAAAGTATAGTGAGATTAACCTTGCACTTAGCCCGGATTGTATCAATATTAAGCTGCACACTATCGGTTAAGGATAGTGTGTCAAATTTAATCTCATTTTCAATCAGTGTTTTCTGATTAGTCTCACAGCTGCTCAAAAAAATGGAGGCAGCAATAAGTCCAGAAACAAATAATGGCGATTTCTTAGTCATAATAATTATAGTCGATAGTCACTTCTCCGATCAGAGAACATTGCATATATTCACGCACTTCTCTGGGTGTGAAGTTATGACCAAACAAGAACATTAGTTTAGTGATCGCAGCCGAAACTGTACTGTCATAACCACTTATGACACCAATTTCATACAAGGTATTCCCCGTGCCATAACGTTGCATCTCTACGCCTCCGCTCTGACACTGGGTTACATTGACAATAATGATCTCTCTTTCGATTGCATCTCTTAAAGATTCCAGAAACCATTCTTTGGTTGTTGCGTTTCCAGTACCATAAGTCTCTAATACAACCCCTTTGAGGTTCGGAATGTTCAGTATAGCATCCACAGTTTCTTTATTTATTCCGGGAAATAATTTAAGAATAACCACATTAGAGTCCAATAAATAATGAACTTTTAGTGGTTTGTGGGAAATATGCTGATAGATAACGTTTTTATCGTATTTAATATGTACCCCTGAACGGGCAAGTGGAGGGTAGTTGTTGGAGCGAAATGCATTGAAATGTTCTGCATTGATTTTTGCTGTACGGTTACCTCTCATTAAATGATTCTGGAAAAATATGCATACTTCAGAGATGATGGGTTTGCCATTTTCTTTAGCAGCTGCGATCTCAATTGAAGTAATTAAATTTTCTTTTCCGTCAGTACGTAAACGTCCGATTGGGAGCTGTGACCCTGTAAGGATTACTGGTTTTGAAAGATTCTCGAGCATAAAACTTAACGCTGAAGCGGTATAAGCCATAGTGTCAGTACCATGAAGTACGACAAATCCATCGTAATCGTTGTAGTTGTCAGCGATTGATTTGGCAAGTTTCGCCCAAATTTCGGGTTCCATATCCGACGAGTCAATTGTAGGATTGAACTGAATCGTAGAAATGTTGAATCCAAAACGCTTTAACTCGGGTACGTGGGTCTGTATATGTTGAAAATTAAACGGTTCAAGTATCCCTGTTTCCGGATTTTCAATCATACCGATTGTTCCCCCTGTATAAATCAGAAGAATGGACGTTTGGTATTGCTCGTTCTGCATATTTCAAGAATTATTTATTTTAGGCAAATGTAAATAATTTCGTGTATAAAAAAAAGAGACCAGTGCTTATCAGTAATAACCAGTCTCTTTCTTTTTTGTTTTCTACAAGTTTGATTAAAAATATCTTTGTAGTTGAACTTAATCGTTCGTTTATTTCATCACGATGATGATTAATCTTTATTTTTCTTCAGTACAATAGCTGTTCTGGCAGGGATATAAAGTTTAATCCATTCTTTCTGATTTCTTCTGTAAAGGGGATCCAGGTGTGTAAAGCAAACCTGGTTTTTATCTATTCTGTTGAACCCGCCGTATAGTGAGTCGTCCGTGTTTAAAACAACACTGTATGATCCTCTTGGAGCAAGAATGCCATAATCCGAATACGAATTAACCGGGCTGAAATTAAAGACAAAAATCAAGTCTTTGCGCTGAAAAGCAAGTACCTGGTCGTTGTCATTATCACAGAGTCTTTTGATCTCGGTACGTATAAAACCTTTTGCGGAAATAACCTCCAGCATAGCTTTATCAAAGTCACTCAAGAAATGGAATTTTAGATTTTTATCATCCATCAGGCTCCATTGACGTCGAGCATGGTGAGAAGACCAGTTGTTTCCTTCCCGTGGAAAATCAATCCATTCCGGATGTCCGAATTCATTACCCATAAAGTTCAGATATCCTCCATTGATAGTGGAGGCAGTAATCAATCGGATCATTTTGTGTAAAGCCAATCCGCGGTCAACTGTCTCTTTCGGAGCATCTAATTTTGACATCCCCCAATACATATCCGCATCTATTAGTCGGAAAATAACGGTTTTATCGCCGACCAGTGCCTGATCATGACTTTCTACGTAAGAGATTGTTTTTTCGTTACTTCTACGGTTCGTTAGCTCCCAAAAGAGAGTGGATGGCTTCCATTGCTCATCTTTGAGTTCCTTGATTGTTTTTATCCAGAAATCAGGAATACCCATAGACAGACGGTAATCAAAGCCGATACCTCCTTCGCTGCAAGGAAGAGCCATTCCTGGCATCCCGCTCATATCTTCTGCAATAGTGATTGCATTGCGGTTGACCTCATGAATCATTTTGTTTGTGAGGGTCAGGTAGGTAACAGCATCTTTATCTACATTTTTATTAAAATAATCGGCATAGGTCATGAAATCAGCACCTAACCCATGATTATAATACAACATAGAAGTAACCCCGTCAAAACGGAATCCGTCAAACTGATATTCTTCGATCCAGTATTTACAGTTGGACATAAGAAAATGAATGACTTCATTTCTTCCATAATCAAAACAAAGAGAATCCCACTGAGGATGCTCACGTTTCTCGTCTGCATGAAAGTATTGATGATCAGAGCCATCTTGTCTGGCCAGTCCTTCGTTCTCATTCTTTACGGAATGAGAGTGGACAATATCCATAATTACCGCAATATCCAGTTGGTGAGCTGCATCGATAAGAGCTTTTAGCTCATCTGGTGTACCAAATCGGGACGAACAAGCAAAGAAACTCGAAACGTGATACCCGAATGATCCGTAGTAAGGATGTTCCTGGATTGCCATTACCTGAATGGCGTTGTATCCTTCAGCAGCAATACGCGGAAGAATAAGGTCACGAAACTCAAGATATGAGCCCACTTTGCCTTCTTCTTGTGCCATTCCCACATGGCATTCGTAAATTTTCAGCGTATGACTTTTCGGTCTAAATTTCTTTTTTGGAAGTTTGTATGGAAAAACCGGATCCCACACCTGTGCAGAAAAAAGATAAGTTTGCTTATCCTGCACAACACGTGTGGCATAGGCAGGTATTCTGTCACCCCAGCCATTATTCCAAATTACTTTGATTTTGTAGTAATCTTCATGACGAATGGCATTTAGTGGAAGAGACACTTCCCAATTGCCATTTCCGATAGGTTTTAGTTCAAATTCAGAACGGCATTCCCAGTTGTTGAATGTGCCTGTAAGAAATATTTGAGTTGCATTTGGGGCCCATTCTCTGAATACCCATCTGTCAGCCTCTTTGTGAAGTCCGTAGTACAAGTATCCGCTGGCAAAATCAGATAAAGAGAGTTGACCATTTTGTGTCAGGATCTGCTCTTTTTCTTGTATGTAGTTTTGGAGATGCTCGATCTGAACTTTGTATGGTTCAAGCCAGGGATCTTGTTGGATTAGTTTTGCTTGCATGGCATATCGAAGAGATTAGTGAAAATTATTTTAACGAACAGGAGAGTCTGGTCTGAGCCAGACTCTCCTGATATTTTTCAAAGCCCATTTTTATATTTTTAAAGAAGGGGGGCAAATAGCTTCTTTTAATAGTTAGATCCTAACTTTAACTTTTACTATGAGTTTTCTCATTACACCTTCACCGATGCCAGGAGCATGCCCGTCTTCAGGAAAAAAGATTGCAAACTGACCTGGGTTTATTTTTATAAAATTGGTAGGCATATCCGTGAAAAACGATATGTCATTTTCGGAGTTATAAGGAGCTTCCTGGTTTTTGCAGTCTTCCAGAGCAGCCCATCCGATTGTTTCAGTTTGAGTTAATGGTAGCTGAATGTCAATGTATTGGTTGTGTGTTTCCATTTTTGCAGCTTCCGGTGTTTTTCCAGTAATCTCCGCAAGAGAGATAAAAAGATTGTCACCATCGATCTCAATTTTTCCCGCAGGAAGATTAGAAAAATCAGTCGATTTAATAAAATCGAAAGCTTTCTTGAACGAAGGATGTAACGATTCGATCTTTGCAGAGTTATGTAATGAATCTAAAATCATATGGTTAATATGTAATTTAAATGAGTTTGTTTGTGCTTATCGGGAGCAAATATATAAAAGTTTTTGATGGCAATTAAATATTTGATAAAAATGCAGTAGTGCGATTTTTCTCTTTTTTGTTTGGTTCTTTATAAGATTCATATAACTTTGCGACTGTTTTTCAACAACCATTTTAAAATATATAACAATGATTAAAGTAGGTATTAACGGTTTTGGCCGTATCGGACGTTTGGTTTTCCGTGCCGCTCAAGAGAGAAATGACATCGAAGTTGTAGCTATCAACGACTTGATCGATGTTGAGTATATGGCTTATATGCTACGTTACGATTCAGTACACGGAAGATTCAACGGTACTGTTGAGGTTAAAGACGGTTCTTTAGTTGTAAACGGAAAAGCTATCCGTGTAACAGCTGAAAGAGGTGATGATTTGAAATGGGATGCAGTAGGTGCTGAGTATGTTGTTGAATCAACAGGTCTTTTCCTTACTAAAGAAACAGCTCAAAAACACATCAACGCTGGTGCAAAACGCGTTGTTATGTCTGCTCCTTCTAAAGATGATACTCCAATGTTCGTATGTGGTGTAAACCACAAAGAGTACAAAGGTGAAACTTTCGTTTCTAACGCTTCTTGTACTACTAACTGTTTGGCTCCTTTGGCTAAAGTTATCAACGATAAATTCGGTATCGTAGAAGGTTTGATGACAACTGTTCACGCTACTACAAATACTCAGAAAACTGTAGATGCTCCTTCAGCGAAAGACTGGAGAGGTGGTCGTGCTGCTGCTGGTAACATTATCCCTTCTTCTACTGGTGCTGCTAAAGCTGTAGGTAAAGTAATTCCTGCATTGAACGGTAAACTTACAGGTATGGCGTTCCGCGTTCCAACTTTGGACGTTTCTGTAGTTGACTTGACTTGCCGTATCGAAAAAGGTGCTTCTTACGCAGAAATTTGTGCTGCTATCAAAGAAGCTTCTGAAGGCGAATTGAAAGGTATCCTTGGATACACTGAAGACGAAGTTGTTTCAACTGACTTCATCACTGACGCTCGTACTTCTATCTTCGACGCGAAAGCAGGTATCTCTTTGAATGATAACTTCGTTAAAGTTGTATCTTGGTATGACAACGAGTGGGGTTACTCAAACAAAGTTCTTGACCTAATCATCCACATGGATACAGTTAAGTAATTTGTATCTTACAGATAAAATAAATGAAGCTGCCTTCTTGTAAGGCAGCTTTTTTTGTTTATATTTGGCCGGAATCTAACCGTGAATATTATACCTGTATTACTATGAAAACTGATAAACTAACGATTCAGGCACATAATCAGCATCTGAATCATGCTCTTGCTTCTCTTACTCACCAAATGGGCGAATACGAGTACTATGCCATCCCTGAGGAAATCCGAAGGTTATGTCAGAGTAAAGACCGTCTGGTGGGAGAATATCTCTCAGCACAGGATTACTCTCTGCAGCAACAAATATCTGCAGCAATCATCTCTGATTTGAATCATCTCTATTTACAGCTTCTTCTGGCAAACGATGTCGGTTTGCTTCTTCATAAACAGACTCATGTTCTAAAATCTCAGATCCGTGACTTTTCGGATGGATTGAGAGAATGAATCCATACAACTAATCTATTCCTGGGTACAAAAAAAAGCAGTGAGTCTCTGCTATAGAGAGTTCACTGCTTTTTGCAATTAAATTTGTGGTGTCGTGTTATTTAATAATAATTTCTGCGTTTAGCGAGAAATAGTACAAAGAGTTTTCTTTTTCTACCAATCCGAACTTATGCTTGTAAGGATCTTCAGGCATGCGGAAGCGTGCGTTTTCGTACAGATAGTTCTCCAATTCCTCTCTGTAAGCAGGTCCGAAGAATGTGATTTTCCCATCTTTCTCTACGAACAACGGGATGTTTTCACTCAACTTACCTTTCCACATTTTTGAAGGTTTAAATCCGAATGCTAAGGCTACAAGGTATTGTTTAACCTTGTACTCATAGTACTGATGTTTGTTGATCAAGTCATCGTTAATTTTAAACGGATTGCTTGCTTTTACCTCTTCCAAAATGTCTTTTACCGAAATCAGTTCTGTTGTGTAGAACAACTTCACCATTTCAGCAAATAATTTCGGGAAGTGAAGGTCGATCAGCGACAACGAGTTCTTGTAATATTTATTTTCAGGATCAGCAAATCTCAGACGACCACCCAGACGGAAGATTTCCATCAGTCGGGTCAATACTTCGCTTCCACCTTCAATGTTATTTAGCTTTTTAGCAGTAGGACCGTTCAATTTGATCGTCTGAATTTCATATTTCAGATTACCCGCACGGTGTGCAGCCAAAATCGTACATCCACCGTTGAATTTTGAACGGATAACTAAATCGCGCTTTCCTTCCACTGTTCTTACCGTGAAAGCTGTTTTTTCTTCGCTGTAGGAGTACAGATCCGTCAATTGCATGCGCTTCATGGTTGCAACCGCATAGTCGAGTTCTACGTCTTGCTCAGGATCCAAAACTTTTACGTCTTCAAAAATTTGTTTTGCAGTTTCTGAAAACTCCGAACAAGGGATTCTGTCAAATTCCTTACGGTTAAAGAAGCAGACTACTTGTCCTTCATTGATTTGATAGCGAATTGTCCCTTCGGCATCTGTACGGAAGATGTCGAGGATTTCACGATTGATCAATTTACCGGCACCAAGCAAGTAAAAAAGTGAATAAATCTGCATCCAATCTTCTTTGTTCCCTGTAAAATTCATTATTCTATAAGTTTTGAGTTTCCTAATAATATACCAATATTGATACCGTAGTTGAAATTCGACTTCGGTTCTGAGTAATAATTTCCAAAGATAGAAATAGAACCGATAGGAGTATTATAGACTAACGATATTTCTCCGAAATGGTTAATGTTTTTTATACCTTTTATCTTTATGGCGGCATTGTTATTCCCCTGTTTTACATTTATAAACGGTACAAAGGCATAATACTCTGTTCGCACATGGAATTTTTTGTTAATCAGGCAAATCGGTTTTATTCCCCCGGCAGCGTAGGATAGTGCGCGGAACGATTCGTTGAGTGCGATCTTGCTGTGCGGGGTTGGTGCAAATGTCGGGGCTTGAATAATCGTAGCACTGTAGTTATTATACAGCGGTTTGTTTGAGATAACACTTTTTAGCTGAAATCCCAAGCTGAAATATTCTCCCACAGGATTATAACGCTCATAATCCCCTGAAAGTTGAAACCACTGATCAGAACCCATATTCTCATATCGCTTCTCACCGGCAAACTTCCGATAACTTTCGTTCTCAATGATGTATTGCCCGATAAATGTAAAGCGACTACCTTTATCCGGATACATATGTTCGTTGAGCGTATTTTTCTCAGCTTTTAAAGAGTTTGCCCATGTCTGATAAGTGCTCAGACTGAAGTCCGAGAGTACCGGTTGAGTGTATTTATCGATCATCTCACCATATCCTGTCGAGAGTTCAATCTTACCATTTCTGAAAAATGGGATTCCTAATCGCAGTTTTGCAAATGTCTCGCGCTTCGAAGCAAATGCCTGCAGATTCTGGTCGAAGAGCCGTTTCTCCTTCTCAAAGAATTTGCTGCTTGAGGTGACTCCTATAAGTTTGAGGTAGAATGGATATTTTGAAGGGAAGATAATTCTTGTACTCAGCTCCAGACTATTGTACTGATTGCCCAGATAAGCTCTGAGGTCATAGTCCATAGAGTAGTAGCTCAGACTCTGGTAGTTGATCCCAAAAAATGCTTCGTTGGAGTTCATGGAAGAGATGAGCCCACCTACGCTTGCCGAAAAGGCTTCCTTCATCGTGATATCCAGGATTAATTCAAAATAACCCGTATCCGGATTGTAGACTGCCGTAGGTATAATTTGTGTGATTTTATCGTCAGATAATAATCCGTAATAGTCTTTCTGGAAACTCTCAAAAGTGAATGTGCCA
>JBOFXU010000318.1:0-7321 GCA_051654305.1 Bacteroidales bacterium
AGGTGATTTAGGCGAAAAAGATGTGGCTATTGTAAAAGAACTTCTTGAGAGAATTCAGCCTCATCAGATTTTTGTGGCAGGTGACCTTGCCGATCCACACGGAACACACAAAGTATGTCTGGATGCTGTTTTGGCTGCTATTGACGAAGCGAAAGGTTCGGAGTGGTTAGACAACTGTCGTATCTGGATGTACCGTGGTGCATGGGCTGAGTGGGATATCGAAAACATCGAGATGGCAGTGCCAATCAGTCCCGAAGAGTTGAGACAAAAACGTAACGCTATTCTTCGCCACCAGTCACAAATGGAGAGTGCTCCTTTCTTAGGAAACGACGATCGTTTGTTCTGGCAACGTGCTGAAGAGCGCAATCGTGCAACAGCTGATTTGTATCAGCAACTTGGTCTTGCTTCATACGAAGCTATCGAGGCTTTTGTTGAGTACAAACCATTATAATTCAAAAAAACGGACAACCTTTGCATGAAGGTTGTCCGTTTTCATTTGGTATAAATGTAAACAGCCCTGTACGGATCACTGATCCTGTACAGGGCTGTTTCATGTTTTAGCGGTATATTACTCAAACATACCAATTGATTCGCAGTAGTCCAATTCACCACGGATAACGAAAACCACTTCTTCCGGATCAAAGTCGGCTACTTTGTCTTTCTTTGCGTTTTTCACTACGAATTCAACAAGCTTGTTCTCATCAATCTCGATTTCATCATCGTCGTCAGCATTAAATACACCTGAAGTCTCGAAATATTCGTAGATCAAATCCACAACATAACAGATGTCGTCGTTTGTGAATTTCTCCTTCATGTCCTGAGGAAGATAGTTTTTAATAAACTTCAATGATTCCTCATCGTCATACAAAAATAGATCGTCTTGATTACTCATAATATTTTGTGTTTAGTTTGAAGTTCTGATCGTAAATATATGAATTATTTCAATAGACAAAGCATAATCGATTTTTTCTTTATGAAAAAAAACTACTTTTTTATCAGGGCCTTTTTCTATTGAGAATTTCTTGACGAAATAAAAAAGAATAACTTTGCAAGCTCATAAAGTATCTATAAATAATAAATAAAAAGCGGAGAATGCCATTTGTCCTGATCTTCTGAGAATACAAATGACCGTAAGCTCTGTTTTACATAAATCGCAATAGAAATGAATGTAGCTATAGTTGGAACCGGTTACGTAGGACTGGTTACCGGCGCCTGCTTTGCCGAAATGGGTGTGTCGGTGACTTGTGTTGATATTGACGTGAAAAAGATCAACCATCTCAATAATGGAGTTATTCCCATTTATGAGCCCGGATTAGAAGAGCTCGTAGAGCGGAATGTTACTGCAGGTCGTCTGCGCTTTACAACAGATCTTACAAGTTGTCTGGAAGATGCTGAGGTCATATTCAGTGCCGTTGGAACTCCGCCCGATGAGGATGGCAGTGCCGATCTCAAATACGTCCTTGATGTGGCACGCACTGTCGGACGTCATATGAACGACTACAAGTTGCTGGTGACAAAAAGTACTGTGCCCGTTGGTACAGCCATTAAGGTCAAGCAGGTCATTGCCGAAGAGTTGCAGAAACGAAATCTCGAGATCGGGTTTGATGTCGCATCTAATCCCGAATTTCTCAAAGAGGGAGCAGCCATAAATGATTTTATGAGTCCCGATCGTGTCGTTGTAGGCGTAGAGTCTGAGCGCGCGAAGGAGTTGCTCACCCGTTTATACAGACCCTTTCTGATCAATAATTTCCGCGTTATATTTATGGATATACCATCGGCGGAGATGACCAAATATGCCGCAAATGCCATGCTGGCAACTCGTATTAGTTTTATGAATGATATAGCCAATCTTTGCGAGATCGTAGGCGCAGACGTCAATATGGTGCGTAAAGGCATTGGCTCCGATGCACGTATCGGCAATAAGTTTCTCTACTCCGGTTGTGGCTACGGAGGATCCTGTTTCCCCAAAGATGTCAAGGCACTGATGCATACCGGCGAGGACTTCGGTTATCCTATGGAAGTCATCTCGGCCGTAGAGCGCGTCAATGAGAAACAAAAGCAGATCCTGTTTAGCAAATTCAAACGCAATTTCCCAGGCGATCTTGCGGGAGTCCGTGTAGCCATCTGGGGACTGAGTTTCAAGCCCGAGACAGATGATATGCGCGAAGCTACCTCCATCGTCCTCATCCGTCAGTTGCTTGCTGCCGGATGCAAGGTTGTCGTTTACGATCCCGTTGCCATGGAGGAGTGTCGTCACTTCTTTGGCAACCGCATCACCTATGCCAAAGAGATGTACGAAGCCGTTCTGGATGCTCATGCACTTTTCTTGGTTACTGAGTGGAAGGAGTTTCGTATGCCAAGCTGGAAAGTCATACGTCGCACTATGGCCGGCTCATTGATTATCGACGGACGTAATATTTATGATCCGAATGAAGTGAAGCAAGCCGGTTTTACATATGAAGGAATAGGAATCCGGTAATGAAATGTAAAAAAAGGATTTTTCTTACTCGAAGGTAGTAGAGCAAGGAAAATCCTTTTTCTTTTTTCAGGGTCATTTTTTATATTATTTTGCAGCATCAAATCCTCTTTTCTCCCCTAAATAGACAGAAACTATGCAATGCAAGGAACTAAATCTTTTATTTAGTTATTTTTAACTTGAAATAGAACAGACAAATGACTCACAACCCTATTTTTGTGTTTATAATCCTAATATAGAAACTATATTAATTAAAAATATTCAAAATATTATTCTTATGAATCAAGCAATAGATATCAGAGAATTAAATGAAAGAATCGAAGCGAAGAGCTCATTTGTAAACGTTTTGATGATGGGGATGGATCAGCGTATCGTTGGTCAGAAACATTTGGTTGAGTCGTTATTGATTGGTCTTCTTTCAAACGGACACGTTCTGTTGGAAGGGGTTCCGGGGTTGGCAAAGACCTTGGCCATTAAGACCTTATCCGAATTGATCGAAGCTAAATACAGCCGTATTCAGTTTACTCCCGATCTACTTCCTGCCGATGTGTTAGGAACCATGGTTTACAGTCAGAAAACAGAAGAATTTCATATCAAACAAGGTCCCGTTTTTGCCAATTTCGTATTAGCCGATGAGATCAACCGTGCCCCGGCAAAAGTTCAGTCGGCCCTTCTTGAGGCCATGCAGGAACGTCAGGTGACCATCGGAGAGAAAACATTCAAGCTGGATGATCCATTCCTTGTAATGGCAACTCAGAATCCGATCGAGCAGGAGGGTACCTATCCACTTCCTGAAGCACAGGTTGACCGTTTCATGTTGAAAGTCGTACTTACTTATCCGAAAAAAGAAGAGGAGCGTCTGATCATCCGTCAGAATATGAATCCAAATCCGAAACCGGTAGTTCCGGTTGTCAAAGCTTCTGAAATTGTAGAAGCCCGTAACCTGGTTCGTGAAATCTATATGGACGAGAAAATCGAGAAATATATCGTAGATATTATTTTTGCCACTCGTTTCCCGGCAGATGCAGGACTCGAATCATTGAAAAACATGATTTCCTTCGGAGCATCTCCGCGTGCTTCGATCAGTTTGGCCATTGCTGCAAGAGCTTATGCCTTTATCAAGCGCAGAGGGTATGTAATTCCCGAAGATGTACGTGCCGTATGTTTCGATGTCCTCAGACACCGTATCGGACTTACTTACGAAGCAGAAGCCAACAACCTGACTACGGAAGAAATTATCAGCGAAATTTTGAATAAGGTAGAGGTACCTTAATTTACTCATTTAACTTACTCTTTAAATAATGGAAACAAGTGAATTATTAAAGAAGGTAAGGCAAATCGAAATCAAAACTCGCGGACTTTCCAATAATATTTTTGCCGGACAATACCATTCAGCCTTCAAAGGGCGGGGTATGGCTTTCTCCGAAGTAAGAGAATATAACTACGGAGATGATATCCGCGATATTGACTGGAATGTGACAGCCCGTTACACAAAACCTTACATTAAGGTATTTGAAGAGGAGCGCGAACTGACAGTCATGTTGATGGTCGATGTGTCAGGCAGTAGTGTTTTCGGAACCAGACAAGCATTAAAGAAAGAGATCATTACAGAAATAGCAGCTACGCTTGCTTTCTCTGCCATTCAGAATAACGATAAGATTGGTGTCATCTTCTTTTCTGATAAAATCGAGAAGTTTATTCCTCCTCAGAAAGGGAAGAAACATATTCTCTATATTATTCGTGAGTTGATCGAGTTTCGTCCCGAAAATCAGGCGACAGATATCTCTCAGGCTTTACGCTACGTTTCGAATGCATTGAAACGCCGTTGTACCGCCTTTTTGATCTCCGATTTTATTGATACGAAGAATCTGAAAGATGCTCTGACTATTGCGAACAACAAACACGATTTGGTTGCCATACAGGTGTATGATGAACGTGAAGCAGAACTTCCTGCCGTTGGATTGATGAAAGTGAAAGATGCCGAAACCGGCACCGATAAATGGATCGATACCTCTTCGTCTAAGGTACGTGATGCCTACAGCAACTGGTGGTTCAAGCTTCAGGCAACAACAAAAGATGCAATGACCAAAAGTCGCGTCGATTTTGTTTCCATCGCAACAGACCAGGACTATGTTCAGGCTCTCATGACATTATTCAAACGACGTCATTAATAGATTTGTGTATGAATGCTCTCTCCCCCAAATCAGGGAGAGGCATTCATCATTCATATTATTTCAATCAAGAAAAAGCGAATGAATAGATTACGTTTATTAAAACTCTTTACAATAGCCGCATTTTCGTGGGCCGTTCCGTTCACTCCGGTGAATGCACAGGACGTTACCCTGAAAACAACTATTGATTCCACTTCTATCTATATTGGCGATCAGACGCTCATTCACTTGGATCTTTCTCAAAAGCTTGGCGAGATCGTTCAGTTACCCTATTTTTCCGATACAATCACCAACGGGATTCTTGTGTTAAACACAAGTAAACCCGACACCGTTAAAATTGGCGAAGATCGTATTCAGATCAAAATGGACTATCTCGTAACCTCTTTTGATGAGGGTCTTTATTATTTGCCCCCGTTTCAGGCCATACGCGGAACCGATACTCTGCTCTCCAATGAATTAGGGCTCAAAGTACTCACGTTTAACGTCGAAGACACCACCGATGGTGCGTTTTTTGACATCAAACCCGTGTACAATGCCCCATGGGTCTTTGCAGACTACTTTTTTCTTGTGCTCGGATTCTTCAGCGGGATATGGATTATCCTGTTGATCCTTATCGCCCTGAAAAAATACCGTCAGCGTAAAGCAGGTATTGTACCTCTTGCTCCGGCCGAACCTCTTTTGCCAGCCGATGTAGAAGCATTGCAGGCGCTTGAGTCACTCAAACAGCAGAAACTGTGGCAAACCGGGAATGAGAAAGAATATTACACACGTATTACCGATACGCTTCGACGTTATCTCGAGCGCCGGTTCAATATCAACGCAATGGAAATGACCTCTTCCGAAATCATGGATACACTCCGTGGTGCCGATGAGGTGAAAGAAGTAAAAACTCAGTTGCGTAATATTCTCGAGACAGCCGATTACGTGAAATTTGCTAAAATGAGTCCGATGCCTGACGAGAATGAGTCCAATCTCACTCGTGCCGTACAGGTCATCAAAGAGACTCGTCCGGTTGAAAAAACCGAAACAAGTGAAGCGGAGTCCGAAAAGTCAAACAAGAGTCCTGAAGCGAAGTAAAAAGCACGATGTACTCATAAAAATTTAACTTATGCTTGAATTTGCAAAGCCGCTATATTTTATATTGATGGTGATCCCTCTCGCCATGATTGTCTGGTATATCCTCCGGCAGTCCCGCGCAGAGGCAACCATTCAGTTTTCGACAACCCTCGGTATCGAAAAGATAAAACCCGGACTGAAAGTCTATTTGCGCCACCTGCCCTTTGCCTTCAGAGTATTGGCTATCACCGCTCTGATTGCTGCCCTCGCACGTCCGCAAACGTCTAACAGCTGGGAGAAAGTATCTACCGAAGGGATAGATATCGTCATGGCCATGGACATCTCCACCAGTATGCTCGCAGCCGATCTCAAGCCCAATCGTTTAGATGCAGCCAAAGAGGTAGCCGCACAGTTCATCAGTGGACGTCCTTACGACAATATCGGTATGGTCGTGTTTGCCGGCGAAAGTTTTACTCAGGTACCTCTCACCACCGATCATGCCGTGCTACTGAATATGTTGCAGAGCATCGAACCCGGTTTGATTGACGACGGTACAGCCATCGGGATGGGACTTGCCAATGCAGTTTCCCGCCTCAACGAGAGTAAAGCCAAATCCAAAGTGGTTATTCTGATGACCGATGGATCCAATAATACAGGAGATATCTCGCCGGCCATGTCGTCCGATATCGCACAGTCCTTTGGCATCCGTGTCTACACCATCGGAGTAGGTACAAACGGTATGGCACCCTATCCCGTGCAGACCCCCTTCGGAGTTCAGTATCAGAATATGAAGGTCGAAATTGATGAAACCACGCTAAAACAGATCGCATCTGTCACAGGCGGACAATACTTCCGTGCTACCGACAACCAATCGTTGAAGCAAGTGTACGAACAGATTGACCAACTCGAAAAAACAAAGATGCAGACCAATCAGTACAGCAAACGCCACGAGCAGTATAAGTATTTTGCACTGCTGGCCTTCCTGCTACTCTTTGCCGAAGCTGTTTTACGTTATACTATTTACAGAAAAATCCCTTAAAAAAGAATAGATATCATGTTTAGATTTGCGAATCCTGAATATCTCTATCTTTTGCTGATCGTACCTGTATTGATTCTCCTCTTCGTATATGCCCGTTATATGCGTACCAAAGAGTTGGCTAAACTCGGAGACTACATGATCATGAAGCAATTGATGCCCGGGGTATCACAACACAGACCAAAATTCAAATTTTGGTTCCTGCTCACCGGTATTGTTCTGGTGATATTCACTATTGCAGGTCCTCAGTTCGGATCCAAACTGGAAACAGTTAAACGCAAAGGGGTTGAAGTAATGATTGTGCTTGACGTTTCCAATTCGATGATGTCTGAAGATATCTCACCGAATCGTCTCGAAAAAGCCAAACAGATCCTTTCCCGGCTTACCGACCGGCTCAAAGACGACAAAATCGGATTAATCGTTTTTGCGGGAGATGCCTACACACAGCTCCCCATAACCTCTGATTTCGTCTCTGCAAAGATGTTCTTTTCGTCACTGAATCCCGGACTTGTCCCTTCGCAGGGTACAGCCATCGGTTCAGCCATACGTCTGGCAACCCGGTCATTCACCCCAAACGAAGCG
>JBOFXU010000319.1:0-11446 GCA_051654305.1 Bacteroidales bacterium
CTTGGAATATCTTGTCCTGTCTGACGCATCACCTCAACCACGCGGTCAAAGCTAACACGGTGTTTCCCGTCAGAGAACGTAGAATACGCATTCGAATCCAGTGCACGTGCAGCTGCGTGGGCATTACGTTCGATACAAGGTATCTGAACCAGACCGCAAACAGGGTCACAGGTCAGACCTAAATGGTGCTCCAATCCCATCTCTGCGGCATACTCGATCTGAGCCGGAGTTCCTCCGAAAAGCTGAGTCGCAGCAGCAGCAGCCATAGCACAGGCAACACCGACTTCACCCTGACAACCCACTTCGGCACCCGAAACTGATGCATTGCTTTTAGCAACCAGCCCGAATAGTCCGGCTGTAGCCAGTGCACGCAGGATTCTGAAATCACTGAAATCACGTGTTTTCTGCAAATAGTAAAGAACAGACGGAAGTACACCCGAAGATCCGCATGTAGGAGCCGTAACGATACGACCACCCGCAGCATTCTCTTCCGAGGCTGCCAGCGCATAAGAGAATACAAGCCCACGACCACGCATAGCATCGCTGTATCCTTTTGCACGAATGTGATAGTCTCCGGCTTTACGTCTTACACCAAGTCCTCCCGGCAAAACACCCTCAGCCTCAAGACCACGGTGAATTGCATCTTTCATGACATTCCACACTTCAGCCAGATAATCCCAGATCTGTTTTCCTTCACGTTCCTCTACATACTCCCAGTAAGCCTTACCTGTACGTTCACACCAATTCTGAATATCCTGAATTTTATCCATTTCGTACACCGAATCGTCAATCTTCACGATAGAACCTTCAGCAGCCAATGAGCCCCCACCAATACTATAAGTAGTCCAGGAATCGATACAATTATCTTCGCGATCAAACGCTTCAAACTTCATTCCGTTCGGGTGAAACGGCAAAAACACTTTAGGCTCCCAAATAATGGTTGTGGGTGCATGCAGCTCCAGTGTTTCAAGGATAGCTACATCCGTCAAGTGACCTTTACCTGTAGCAGCAAGACTTCCGTAAAGAGTCACCTCAAAATGTACTGCCTGTGGATTTTTGTTCAGAAACATCTCTGACGCCACTTTAGGCCCCATCGTATGACTGCTGGACGGACCATGTCCGATACGGTAAATTGTTTTTATCGATTCCATTCTTCTAACTCCTTTTTCTTTGTGTTTAGCAATAAATTTTATTGAACATCCCGGTTAAGCGATTGAGACAGATATACCTGCTTCAATCAAGGGTTTTGCGATCACCTCCAGCTCCTCTCTCGAAACCTTTGAAAGATTTTTCTCCGGAGTGGGACGATCAAGGGAGTAGATCATTACCGACTGTGGTTTAAGTTCAAGGACAATCTTGTACCAAGCTTCGAGCTCTTCAGGGGTGGTATTATCAATAAACTCCCCATTGTGTGTTCCGCGGAGGAACATGGTCTGCATGATAAATTTCCCTTCAAATTTCTTAAGTTCCTGAACCTGATGCTCAATCGTGTATGATGACGAATTGGGAACATCAATCAGCCGGACCATACGATCCGTTCCGCCGTCTAATTTAAGAATATTATTGTCAACTTTCAAGAGAGTTTCAAATACTTTTTGATTACTAATCCTGGTTGCATTAGACAATACGGAGATACGGGCATTTGGGAAGTAACGATTGCGCAATTCAAAGGTATCCTCCATAATTTCTGCAAACTGAGGATGGAGTGTCGGTTCGCCATTTCCGGCAAATGTAAATACATCCGGAGTAACCCCCTCTTCTTTCATTGCGATAAGCTTTTGTTCGAGATATGCCTTCACCTCATCTCGCAAAGCAAGACGAGTACCAGCCCCCTGACTGTTGTATCCACACTCGCAATAGATACAGTCAAAAGAGCAGACCTTACCATCTACAGGGAGTAGATTAATCCCCAGGGAAACCCCGAGTCGTCTGCTGTGAATAGGACCAAATATAACTTCATTGAATAACATAAGGTAACGTTTTACTCAATTATCAATTTAAATTTCTCTGCTTTGGTTCGTGCTTTCAACCACTCTTCAAGACGTTTGCGGGCAATCTGATCGGGCATTTTCTCGAAAGCAACAATGGCAAAAGTAACCGTATCTTTGGATTGGTCTGCAATATCATAGTCGATTCCTTTAGAAAAAGAGAGATTTTTCACCATCGGGAAGAGCGCCTTCATCTCAGGAGCGATCTCATAACTTTTCCGGATAAGCGTCTCATAGGATCTGAGCTCCTTGTTCAACTCGTTGACCTGTGCTTCTTTCTCCTCCAGGGCCTTCTCATTATTCTTATAGAAGTCCTCAAGTACCATCGCTTTCAGAGTCGTAATATCTGCACTTCCGGCACTCCCCTGGGACACCACCAGCTCTACGTTCTCCAGACTGTATTTAGCCATTCTAAGGCGGGCACTCTCCAGTTCATTTTGTTTTACAGGCTGACCGATAATCGCTACATGAATACTTTTATCTCCTGTCTGATTGATATACCGGCTTACCACCTGAGTTCCCGGAAATGTAAGTTCTTCTTTGATAAAAGCATTCGCACGTTGTTCAAAAACACTTTGCTTCACCATATTATAGCTAATCCAGAAACTTGGAATCAGGGTCAGAATTACCGTTGTTGTCACAATCCGGCTAACCTGCTTTGCTCTGTCTGCATTCATAAAGTCCTTTTTCGGAAACTTCATGATCTGGACACCCAGGTAGGTTGCAAGACTGATAAACACGGAATTGATAAAATAGAGATAAAATGCACCAAAAAAGAAAGACCACTGTGCTGTTGCCAGTCCATACCCGGCCGTACACAACGGAGGCATCAATGCAGTTGCAATCGCTACTCCGGGAATAACATTTCCCTTTTCTTTGGCCGAGCCGGCAATAATTCCTGCCATCCCACCAAAAAAAGCAATCAGAACATCATAGATGGTTGGCGTTGTACGCGCCATCAATTCAGAACGTGCCTCACTCAAAGGAGTCAACGAAAAATAGATAGCAGCTGTAAGCATACTGAATAACGTTGCAATTGCAAGATTCTTGAGTGACTTCTTAACTATCTCGAGATCATTGATCCCTAAGCCCAGACCGACTCCCATAATCGGACCCATCAGTGGTGAAATAAGCATGGCTCCGATGATCACCGCTGTAGAATTGGTATTTAACCCCAATGAAGCTATGAAGATGGCAAAAATCAATACCCACAGATTCACTCCTTTAAATTCTACTCCCTTTTTGATGGATTCAATAGTCTCAAGGTCATTAGACTTCTCTGAGCTCATATCTAATCGTTCTTTCAAAAAGAGGCGAAAATCTCTCGCAATATTCCTAACGTGATTCATAGTTCTTTAGTGTTTTAATATCTTAGATTTTAGATTAGTAAATCCGATCTCCTTACTTATAAATACTGCGACAAACACAATCCAGATAACTGTATTCAGAGATAACCGCAAGACCAGATCGTCAAAATAAAATAGTTGCTGACAGGCGTACAGCCCTGCAAACAAAACGGTATAGAAGCCTATTCGCTTCATGTCATAACGAATCGGATAGATCCGCTGCCCTACCACATAAGATGCAATCATAATGACTGCATAGCCGGCAAGCGTTGCCACGGCACTCGCCATATATCCAAAATGAGGAACAAACAGAACATTAATTAGTACCGTGATGGCACATCCGATCACTGAAAAGTATGCTCCCCACTGGGTTTTATCGCAAAGCTTATACCAGAAAGAGAGGTTAAAGAAAATACCAAAACACATCTCTGCCAGCATAACAACCGGTACAACTTTCAGTCCTTCATAGTAATCCTTGGATACAATAAACTTCAATAAGTCCATATAGCCGGTTACCCCCAAAAAGATGAGGTAGGTACACACAACGAAGTAGAACATAGCCTCTGCATACGCGGGACGCTTATCCTCTCCTTTGTTGTGGGCAAATACAAAAGGCTCGTAGGCAAAACGAAATGCCTGAATAAACATCACCATCACAACGGCAATCTTAAAGTTTGCTCCATAGATGCCGAGCTGATACATCGCCTCTTCCGGGTTAGGAAACAAGAAAGGGAAAAGCATTTTATCAATGGTCTGACTCAATATCCCGGCAATACCCAATATAAGAAGCGGGAAACAGTAGCTTACCATCTGTTTCATCAACTTCCAGTCGGGCTTTACAAATGCCTTTGTATATTCAGGCAACATGAGTAATGTGATCAGTACCGAACAAAATAGATTTACGGCAAAGATATAGCCGACCGAATACTCGGGATGGTAAAACCAGGAGATCAGTTCGGGATAGGACTGGTAAATTGCCGGACACCCCAAAAAGACAAAAATATTCAGCAGAATATTCATAAATATGGACAACAACCGCAAACTAACAAACCGGATTGGTCGTTTTTTATACCGCAAATAAGCAAACGGTATCGCACTCACAGCATCTAAAACAACAATAACGGCCATCATGAGAATATACTCTTTCATTCCCTGATAATCCATCGCACCTGCGATCGGATCTATAAAGAGAATAACCCCTGAGAGAAAGAGGACAGAGAGCAATCCGACAAACCAGAATGAAGAGGAGTACACTTTACTGGAATCGAGCTCCGGCTTGTTGGCAAAACGGAAGAACCCCGTCTCCATACCAAAGGTCAGTAGCACCATAACAAATGCAGTCCATCCGTATAAATTCGTAACAATTCCATATTCATTGACGTTGGTCAGTACGCGTACGTACATGGGAACCAAACACCAATTTAGGAAACGGCCGACAATACTGCTCAATCCATAAATTGCAGTATCCTTGGCCAAACTTTTTAATCCTGCCATACTTCTATCGAAAAAGATGATAGTTTACTACCGGGAGATGTAAGATGACACATCTCCCGGTAGTAAACTATCCGTTAATATGATTAAAACAATGAGCCTTGATCTGTTTCTCTTATTCTGCCTAAATGTTCGTAAGCAAGCTGAGTCACTTCACGACCTCTTGGCGTTCGTTTGATAAAACCCTCTTTGATGAGGAAAGGTTCATACACTTCTTCCAAAGTTCCCGGATCTTCGCCCAATGCCGTAGCAATCGTGGTCAATCCCACCGGTCCTCCCCGAAACTTATCAAGAATCGTGATCAGAATTTTATTATCCACCTCATCCAATCCGAACTTATCGATATTCAAGGCCTCTAAGGCATAACGGGCTATTTCTGTATCTATTTTACCGTTCCCCTTTACTTGAGCAAAATCGCGTACCCGGCGAAGCAATGCATTCGCAATACGCGGAGTTCCGCGACTGCGCGACGCAATCTCTCCGGCAGCTTCAAAAGAACAGGCAACACAAAGAATATCTGCCGAACGCTTTACAATTCCCGAAAGAACTTTAGCATCGTAGTACTCCAGGTGACTGTTGATCCCAAAACGGGCACGTAAGGGGGAAGTAAGCAAGCCACTGCGGGTTGTTGCTCCCACCAGTGTAAATGGGTTCAGATCGATCTGAATCGAACGGGCACTTGGCCCTTTATCGATCATAATATCGATGCGGTAATCCTCCATTGCCGAATAGAGATACTCTTCAACAATGGGACTCAGTCGGTGAATCTCGTCGATAAACAATACATCATTCTCTTCGAGACTGGTAAGAATACCTGCTAAATCGCCGGGCTTATCCAGTACGGGACCCGATGTCACCTTGAATCCTACGCCCAGTTCATTCGCAATGATATTCGACAATGTTGTCTTTCCCAAACCGGGAGGGCCATGCAAAAGCACATGATCCAGTGCCTCGCCACGCATCTTCGCCGCTTGTACAAAAATACGAAGGTTTTCAACAATCTTTTCCTGACCGTTGAAATCCTCGAACTGCAAGGGACGCAATGCTTTATCTATATCTTTCTCACGCTCCGAAGGTCGGTATTCGTGTATGTCGAAATTTTCTTCCATAATTCTAATTACATTACCCGACAAAGGTAACGAATCAAAAAGAAGTTCTCTTCAGCTAAAACGAAAAATATGAGGCGTTTGCTTGGTCAGGTCATTTTTCTTCTCTTATTTTGCCTTCGTAAAATATATTCTTTAACAAAAGGGGTGCCTATTGACAGGCTGAGATCATACCCTATGAACCTGATGCGGTTAATACCGACGTAGGAATTTGTTCATAGCTATCTTATCTTCTTGCGATATGATGTATCGCTCTGCATACTGTATCTTTAAGGTATGCACTCCTTTACAAATCTTTTCTTATGAATCTCAAACGTTATCCGACAGCATTAACGATTGCCGGATCGGACAGTGGTGGAGGTGCCGGCATTCAGGCGGATCTCAAAACCTTTTCTGCTTTAGGAGTCTATGGCACTTCGGTCATAACGGCCATAACGGCCCAAAATACGCAGGGAGTCTCCGGGGTGGAATCTGTCTCAACGGCTATGGTGTACGCTCAGGCCAAAGCTGTATTCAGTGATATGCACATCGATACTGTGAAGATCGGCATGCTCCACTCCCCTGATATTATCCGGGCAATTGCTGATCTGCTCACGACTTACCAGCCAGCTCATATTATTCTGGATCCTGTAATGATTGCTACAAGTGGAGACCGGCTTATACAGGATGATTGTATAGAACTGCTGCTCACTGCTCTTTTTCCGAAAGCGACATTAGTAACGCCTAATCTGGACGAAGCGGAATTCCTGACCGGAATGAAGATTACGGATACCCTATCCCTCGAACATGCCGGCAAGAAACTACTTTCGTACGGTTGTCAGGCTGTTCTTATGAAAGGAGGACACCTGCCTTCAGAGGAGATGACGGATCTTCTGATCTATCCTGACGGAACGACTCATTCCTTCAGCGCAACTAAAATAACCAGTAAAAACACGCACGGTACCGGGTGTACTTTTTCTTCTGCAATTGCAGCTCATCTGGCTCACGGATACTCCCTCCTCGAATCAGTAGCTAAAAGCAAATCCTACATCACACAAGCGATAGCAAACGGTGCTGATATTCAAACCGGAAAAGGGCATGGCCCTTTGAATCACTTTTTCCGACCCTTTCCTTTGAATGCTAAAAAACAGAACATATGAAACACATCCAGATCAACCAGACAACACAAGCGATCTCCGAAACAGAGACTCTGGCCTCAGTGCTTGATCGCCTTGAGATACAAACCCGCGGTATTGCTATTGCTTCGGGCGAACAGATTATTCCCAAAAAGAGATGGCAGGAGTATATACCTGTAGATGGAGAAGTATTAACAATAATCAGAGCTACCTGCGGGGGCTGAAAAACAGACACTGAATGCAACTAATAATCATAACCACTGACAAAAGCTATCCGCAGGAAGCAACTGTTCTTAACCTGTTATTCGAAGCTGGACTCGGAACGCTCCATCTCCGGAAACCCTCCTGGAGCAGAGAAGAGACTATCGCTTTTTTGCATAAGATCGATGAAAGATTCTATCCTCGTATTGTATTACATGATCACTATGATATTCTTGACGAAATTTCACTGAAAGGCTTTCACCTCAACGAGCGAAATGCGGATAAAGTGCTGTATTCCGATTGCTTTAAGATCAGTAATACCATCCGGAGTATCGACGCTCTGGAAGAGAACGAAGATCAGTATCGTTTTCATTTCCTTAGCCCTGTATATGATTCTGTTTCAAAACAAGGATACAAAGCAGCCTTCACCAAGGAAGATCTGGAAAAAGGTTGTAACAGAAAACTAATCCGGAGCAATACGATCGCTTTGGGGGGAGTCACTGAAGATAAACTCGAAGAACTAAACGCGTTCGGATTCGGAGGTGTAGCCCTTTTAGGGGACTTCTGGAACCAATGGGTAAGTAACTTTGACAATGAGGCGCTGATAACAAAATATCTTCGTATTCAGGAGAAATGCAACCAGTTTAAACGCAGAAACATCGCACGTCTTCATGCAATCTCATGCCCCAATGCAAAAGATGAATCGGAGATACTGACCAAGTCCCTCCCTTTGATCTGTGCCGGTGTCCCTGCTTTTCAATTTAGAAACAAACATATTCCTTACCCTCTGAATCTGCCTTCAGCTGCAATGATTCAGGAGGTCTGCACCAATCGGGGAGTACTGCAAATCATAAATGATCATCCGGAGATGGCTATCGAAGTGAATGCAGATGGTGTACACCTGGGTAAAACGGATATGCCTGTAAAACAAGCCCGTCAACTGATGGGGAATAACTTTATCATCGGGGGTACAGCCAATACCATGCAGGATATTCGTCAGTTAGCAGCCGATGGAGCGGATTACATTGGCTTAGGTCCATTCCGGTTTACCACCACAAAGAAAAATCTGAGTCCGGTCATCGGTCTTCAAGGCTATCAACAGATCATGCAACAATGCCGCGAAGAGAATATAACGATTCCGGTGATCGCCATTGGTGGTATTATGATCGATGATATTCCAGGGCTAATGGCTACAGGAATTCATGGGATAGCCATGTCCTCGGGACTTGAGCTACCGAAGAATCTCAAAGACTCAAAATACGATTTAATCTCTCATGTTCAAATCATTCTAAATACAATTCATAACCATGCAAATGCTTAACATAGGAGGAAGAGAATTCTCTTCGCGTCTGTTTCTTGGAACAGGCAAATTCAGTTCGAATGAATTAATGGGTAAATCCATTGCAGCATCCGGTTCGGAAATGGTTACAGTAGCCATGAAACGAATCGATATGGGAAACAAAGAAGATGAGATGCTTAGCTTTATTCGCGATCCCCAAATAGAGTTACTTCCTAACACTTCGGGCGTTCGCACGGCCAAGGAGGCAATTTTTGCTGCACAACTGGCTCGTGAGGCTTTTGAAACTAACTTTCTGAAACTCGAGATTCATCCCGATCCTCGTTATCTCCTGCCCGATCCTATCGAAACACTAAAAGCCACCGAAGAACTTGCGAAAATGGGATTCATCATTCTCCCATACATTCAGGCTGATCCTGTGCTTTGCAAAAGACTGGAAGATGCCGGCTCTTCGGCTGTAATGCCTTTGGGTGCTCCTATCGGGACCAACCGGGGATTACTAACGCGGGACTTCCTTCAGATTATTATAGAACAAAGCAATGTTCCGGTAATTGTGGATGCTGGCATTGGAGCTCCTTCTCATGCCGCTGAAGCGATGGAGATGGGTGCAGATGCTGTATTAGTGAATACGGCCATTGCAGTAGCCGGCAATCCGATCGCTATGGCGGATGCTTTCCGCAAAGCTGTTGAAGCTGGACGTCAGGCTTTCGAAGCAGGACTACCTGTGCAATTAGATAAAGCAGAAGCAAGCAGTCCTCTGACGGCATTCCTGCAAGATTAAAAAACACACAAATTCAATGATCAAAAATAACGTTACAAGAACGCCCTATCCGGGCTCCGAAAAGATATATATTCCGGGTACAATTTATCCGATACAGGTAGCCATGCGCCAGATTAAACTGACCGATACAGTAAAGGTCGAACAGGGTAAAAAAGTACGAATCGTGAATGATCCGGTAGTGGTTTACGATACCAGCGGACCTTATACAGATCCTGAAGCAATGATCAATCTCAACATCGGGCTGCCACGCCTGCGCGAAAGCTGGATTAAGAACAACCCGGGGATTGAACGCCTCGGGGAACTTACTTCAGCCTATGGCCGCGAACGAGAAGCTGATTCTTCGCTAAACGAAATTCGCTTCCCGAACCGCCATTTACCTTACAGAGCAAAGGAAGGTGAAGCTATTACTCAGATGGCTATGGCACGTAAAGGCATTATTACTCCCGAAATGGAATATGTGGCTATACGTGAGAATATGAACAATGCTGCGCTCGGAATAGAGTCGCACATCACACCGGAGTATGTCCGCGAAGAAGTTGCACGGGGACGTGCTATTATTCCGGCAAATATCAATCACCCTGAAGCCGAACCAATGATTATCGGACGAAACTTTCTGGTAAAAATAAACACTAACATCGGAAACTCAGCCATGTCTTCGGGTATTGAAGAAGAGGTAGACAAAGCCGTATGGAGCTGCCACTGGGGAGGTGATACTTTAATGGATCTCTCTACCGGAAACAACATTCACGAAACACGCGAATGGATCGTTCGCAACTGTCCTGTACCGGTGGGTACGGTTCCGATCTATCAGGCGCTGGAGAAAGTGAATGGCAAAGTGGAAGATCTGAACTGGGAAATCTTCCGCGATACGCTTATAGAGCAAGCGGAACAGGGGGTAGATTACTTTACCATCCATGCAGGAATAAAGCTGGCAAATACAGATCTTCCCAATACACGTCTTACGGGAATCGTTTCGCGTGGAGGAGCGATCATGACTAAATGGTGTAAGGTTCATCAGCAAGAAAGTTTTCTGTATGAACACTTCGACGAGATCTGCGAGATTCTTAGCTGGTATGACGTTGCTGTTTCTCTTGGCGACGGACTTCGTCCGGGTTCTATTCACGATGCCAATGATGATGCTCAATTTGCAGAATTAGACACGCTGGGCGAACTTACGCTTAAAGCCTGGGAGAAAGATGTACAGGTAATCATCGAAGGGCCTGGACACGTACCGATGCACAAGATCAAAGCAAATATGGAACGTCAGCTCAAAGCGTGCCACGAAGCCCCTTTCTACACGCTTGGACCCCTGACTACTGATATTGCTCCGGGATACGATCATATTACTTCAGCCATCGGTGCTGCACAGATCGGATGGTTAGGGACTGCGATGTTATGTTATGTGACTCCGAAGGAACACCTTGGATTACCGAATCGGGAGGATGTACGCAACGGGGTTATTACTTACAAGATTGCAGCTCATGCGGCTGATCTGGCAAAAGGACATCCGGGCGCACACATACGCGACTATGCACTGAGTAAAGCACGCTTTGACTTCCGCTGGAAAGATCAGTTTAATCTGTCACTCGATCCGGCAAGAGCCCTGGAGTATTACAAAGAGGGTTCTCATTCCGATGAGGATTACTGCACCATGTGCGGGCCAAATTTCTGCGCAATGAAACTTTCGAAAGAGTGTATCGAACACTAATGCAAATAGATGATGCAAAAAGAGTATACAGAAGAAATAGATCTTTTGGACTGGGATGCTGTAACAAGCAGTATCTCAACCAAAACCGAAGAGGATGTGCGCATTGCTCTTCGCAAAAACCGGCTGGATATTGAAGACTTTAAAGCACTCATATCTCCGGTTGCAGCCCCTTATCTGGAACAGATGGCTGCTAAAAGCCGTCAGCTCACTCAGCAACGCTTTGGCAAAACCATGCAGTTCTACATTCCGCTCTATCTGACGAATGCTTGCACAAATCACTGTGTATACTGCGGATTTAATCACGAGAATAAAATCAAACGCATTATTCTTACCGATGAAGAGATACTGAACGAGGTAAAAGCCATCAAAGAGCTGGGTAATTTTGAACATATCCTTCTCGTAACGGGCGAATC
>JBOFXU010000320.1:0-1524 GCA_051654305.1 Bacteroidales bacterium
TCGGATCACTTCCCTGGTAACCCAGCACAGATGCTGCACCCATCTCCGAAACAAGATAAGCATCTTCACCATAAGTTTCCCACATACGTGACCAGGAAGGGTTACGACCCAAATCTAAAACCGGAGAAAAGTTCCACGGTATATTTGATGCTTTTGTTTCATAAGCACAAATCTCAGAACCCTGTTGAACAAGTGCCCGGTTAAATGTAGCCCCCATAGCCACTTGCTGTGGAAATAGCGTTCCACCTACCGTGTATGTTGTACCATGAATCTCATCCGCTCCATACATAACGGGAATCCCCGTAGCTTTTATGCCTCTTTCCTGTATGGTTTTGATAATTTTAGCCCACTCGTCAACTGTTTGCGGAGTATTGGAAGGTGCATTCAGAATCGACCCTACCTTATATATATTAAAGACGGTATCCAGCATTGCTTCGTCAAAAGTAAAAGGAATTGTACTTTCGTAAACACTATTTCCTTTTCCAATAACGTCCAACGTGAGCTGAGTCATCTGGCCAATCTTCTCTTCTAAGGTCATCTCAGCTACAATGGAGTCTATTTTTGACTCGAACCCTGAAGAACCCACACTTGTTTTCTCGCTGCCTTTACATGACATCATCAACAGAATCATGGCATAAAAACAGCTATTTATATGTTTGAATTTCATAATTGCTAATATTAAAGTATAACTTCTATTTCTTGCGTTAGATAGATTTTATCAGAAGCACTACCTAACTGTATTGAATATTTACCCGGTTCAACGGTCCACGCACCTAACTGCTCATTATAATACGCAAGATCGGATACTGGTATTCTAAAATCAACCGTTTTGGTTTGCGATGGTTTCAGGCTACATTTATGAAAGTCTTTCAGTTCTTTTTTAGCTCTGAAAACTTTACTATCCTTCTTGGACACATATAGCTGAACCACTTCTGCTCCTTCTAAAGCACCCTTATTTGTCACATTCACACGTACTGTAACACTATCATCTTTTGAAAGTTTCTTTTTATCAACAGACATCGACTTCATCTCAAAAGTAGTGTAAGACAATCCATGACCAAAGCTATAAAGCGGACGTATATTTTTTGTATCGAACCATCTGTATCCCACTAAAATATCTTCTTTATATTCTACCTGAGCATTTACTCCCGGAAAAGCATTCAAAGCATGAGCTGGTGAATCTTCAAGTTTTACAGGAATAGTAAACGGTAATTTCCCTGATGGATTAACTTTTCCAAAAAGACAATCAACCACCGCATTACCTGCTTCCATACCACCATATCCGGCCCAAACGATCGTTTTCACCTGTTTGTCTACTTTGCTCAAGTCTACTGGCGAACCAGCTATAATTACAAGGATTGTGTTCGGATTTACTTTACATACCTCATTGATCAATTCGCTTTGAGCATAAGGTAAAAACATATCTTTCTTATCAAAAGATTCTGTATCGTAGTCATGATTTAATCCGCCAAAAATAATTGCAACATCTGATTTTTTTGCGTTCTCAACAGCTTCAGCAATAAG
>JBOFXU010000321.1:0-7310 GCA_051654305.1 Bacteroidales bacterium
ATTTACAGACAAACGTGTTCTCTGTCGGATCGGCTACAAAGCCTCTGTTGTCCCATTGTCCGGTAACAGTATGGTATGTACAATATTTTCCATTCGGATCAAGAAACAAAATATGGTGCGTACCCATGGTGATTGGCAATTGCCCTCTCACATCAATCGGCTGTTTCGACTTGAGGGTAAGATCAGCCCACTCATCTCTTTTCATAGAGTATGTGAGGATTTTCTCACCGAACAAATAAAGATAGTCTTCATCCCCGGCATTCTGAACAACACTGTGTTGCAGCGGTCCGTTATCGAATGGAATCGGACTCAGGTTTCTCCATGTCGCCTTTTTATCTTTGTAATCGAGCGCCCAGGTCTGATTGTTGTTCCCATGGGCGGCTTTACCTGCTGTAACGATCAGCTGTTGACCAATCACCCCTACCGCAGGATCAGCAAGACCAACCGGAAGTGGTGCCAGAGCGTTCAATTGACCATTTTTACCATCGACCTGATATACTTGGTCTGAAGGTCCGTTAGAAGTGTAACCACCGATAATAAAGAATGTCTCTCCATGATCGACAAATCCACACTCTCTCACAGGCGTATTAAGTTGATCTTTTTTTACGATCTGATACCCGGAGGCACTATTCTGCACCGTATACAGATGACTCGCATATTTAGAGGAGTCAGGAGAGGTCTGTTCTTCGATACCGAAGAACAGTTCCCCACCAGCTGTGCCAATAAAGACAGCCTTATCCTGAATCCCTGAAAGCATACGTGCTGTATTTACTTCCAGCGAATTATCTTCCACTGCGTGCAATGAAAAAAGAGAGAGAAATAAAAATACTATAAGAAAGAAAAAATGATGTGGTTTTCTCATAGGTGTGTTTTCTATAATTTTTTCAGAATCTCTTCTGTCAGTACAGCTGATTTAATCATCATTCTCGGGATATGGAACGGACCTTTAAAGATATTTCCTTTTGCAGGTTGGGATACCGAACCATCTCTGTGAAGGTAACCATACCATTCGCCAAACTCATTGTCCGGAAAATGTTTGTAAGTCCAGTCACTGATTTGTTTGTGCATTTCCAGGTATTTTTCATCCCCTGAAGCCTGGTATGCATATAATGTTGCAATAATTGCTTCTGTCTGTGGCCACCAGAATTTCATATCATGGGCATAATCCTGCGGTGGAAGGTTCTTGCAGTCTCTGAAGTTGATAATACCTCCGAACTCTTCGTCCCATCCCCACTTCCACGACCAGTCAAGAATTGTCAGACCGATTTTAGTGAGTTCCGGATCCCAGTTACGCAATTTCGCTTCCTCAAGAATGAACCAAGCTGTTTCGATACAGTGACCCGGATTGATCATACGTCCATTGATCGTATCGATAAACTCTCCATTCGGACCAACCATTTCCAACAAAGCCTCGAACTCAGGCTTCATGAAGTCCTTACGGATCTCTTCGATCGATTCGTCGATCTGCTGAGTCAGTTCAGGAGCATCAATTGCCGCTCTGATACGTGAAGCTGTATTGATAAGAATCATACAGATTGAATGCCCTTTGGCTTCAAAAGTCGCTTCATATTTCGGAGCTAAGAATCCCGGTGTAGCAAGAAACTTCTTGATCAGTCTGAACAAATCCAGCGCCTTCACAGCATATGACTGATCTCCGGAAGCTATCGCATATTCCGACATTGCAATTGCAGCAAATGTCTCAGAAAACACATAACGTCTTTTTCTTAATGGTTTCCCTTCAGCAGTCACCTCAAAGTACATATGTCCATTTTCGTCCGAACAGTACTTCTCGATAAAATCGATCGCTGACTTTGATGCTGCCAGCCATTCCGGATTCTTTTCTATATTATTGTATGCATGTGCACAAATAAAAGCGAAACGTCCCTGAAACCAAACCGACTTAGTGGTATCCATCAGACTTCCGTCTCTGTCTAAGCAGGTATAAATACCGCCATTCACTTTGTCAAGTCCATTTTTCAACCAAAAAGGCAGGATATTCTGGGTTAGCTCTTCTCTATATTGTTTATTCCAGTGTACTAGATAATTTTTCATTAAGTTCAATAAGTAACAGTTTAAAATTTATTGCATCTTTCGAAGAAGTTGATAGCTTCTAATTCTTTCTTCATCGCAGCTTCTTCTTCGTCAGTCATATTTTGGAATGGAGTTCTGTTTTTACCCAGATCCAAACCGATCAACTTCATGATTCGTTTTCCACCAACAATATTACCGCGGTAGTTGCAAATCACATTGATCACAGCTTGCGCAAAGTTTTGTTTTTCGCGGGCAGTCTCCAGGTCACCAGCTTTCCAAGCTTCGATGATACCGTTCAACTCTTTACCGTTATAGTTTGTAGTACCACCAATACCACCTTGTGCACCGCCCATTGCCAATGCCGGAAGAATCGTCTCATCTTGTCCGTGTAGCATCTGGAAACGGTCACCTGCGTACAACTGACACTGGTTGTATTCGTAAATACTTTCGTATGTATATTTAATACCTGCAAAGTTTGGAATTCTTCCATCTACTGCCTTCAGGAAAGGAAGCATCGGCAAGAACACTCCGCTTAATGCCGGGATGTGGTAGAAATAGAACGGAAGCTCAGGAGCACCGATCGCAATTTCCTCACAATATTTCACCAACTCTTCTACACGTCCTGCTTTTGGGAACGGAGAAGCCATAGCTCCGATTGCTGATGCCCCGATTTTCTGAGCATGCTCGGCAAGTCTGCGACTCATCTTCACACAAGTACTTCCCACGTGAACAATAACCTGAAAGTCTTTCGGTGAAACCTCTACCCATTTTTCAGCAAGAAGCATACGCTCCTCTTCTGTCAACATATATCCTTCTCCCGAAGAGCCATTAATAAATACTCCTTTGAGACCGTTTTTTGCAAGTAATTCCGCATATTTTGCAATTGGCTCCAGATTCACCTCTCCTTTTTCATCAAACGGAGTAAATGGTGCATTAATAAGCCCTTCGATAAATTTCACTTTGTTCATAGTGGTAATTTTATATTTAAATATATATATCGATTAAAATTATTTATTGCAAATGAACAAATAAATACACAAACTACAAAGTATTTGATAAAAAAATTTACTAACCCATGCCATTTCGGTATATTTTATAAATATAAATATATACACTCTTAAAAAATACAATTTAAAATTTATGTGAAAAACAATAGAATTTATCTACTACAGCCCTATTTCCCTCCATTTTTTTTACATAAAGTAATTAACCCATACTATTACCTCAACAATCAGGCTTAGAAAAGAAACAGAACCCAACATTTGCAAATAAAACAGAAACAGGACCTTAAAGGAAACATCAAAACATCAAAAAGAGGGGAAATCCGGTAAAAATACCGAAATTCCCCCTTTGGATTATCATCTATTTCTCTATCTGAATTATGAATCGGAGAGCAAGAGTAGAGAGTGTTTTATTTCAACACCCCTGCCGAAGTTTTTATATGCAAAACAGATCTCTTTCGGATCATCAATAAAATCATTTCTGATCCTGATCTTAAAAATTCCATGTATAATAAAAATAGCTTTTTATAGCTACACCAAGCAGTAAGTTCTCCCGGATTCGGATAATAGCTCTAAAAAAAACTGGAAGAGTTATAGCAAAAGCATAAAACAGAAGAACGTGCTCTAACCCGATTTCTATACTTTCAAACCCTGAAAGTAGAAATTTCCCCTCGACATGATCGTTCACAAGGAGCCTTTCGCGCTGATAAACAGGTACAAGAATAATGCCATAAATACATCAAAAAACGACTAAGTCAAAAAAAAAAAAAGTTGTATAATAAATCTATCTGTTTATTCTCCTTGCAATTATTAAAATTATTTATTTTATTTGCATAACTAAATATACTATAATATGGCAAATAAATTTCTCAATATATTTGAAGCAAGCACTAAAGCCGATAGTATCAAGAGAGAGATCTTACGATTCTATGCTTTAAATGGAGATAGTTGCATCTCCGAAGTGGGAAAAGATATGAATCTTAGCATCCCGACTGTCACTAAATTCATCTCTGAATTGATCGAAGAAGGGTATGTACTCGATTTTGGTAAACAAGACACCAATGGCGGTAGAAAACCTAATATTTACGGACTAAATCCCAACGCGGGATATTTTGTTGGAGTAGATATCCGCAGACACTCCTTACAGATTGGTGCTTTTGACTTCAAAGGCGACCTCATGCTATCAGACTCGAACATCGAATTTAAACTTGAAAATACGCCTGAAGCGTTAGATTCACTTTGTAAATCGATCACTGATTTCCTTTCGCGCAATGAGTTCCACAACGAAAAGATTATCTCTATTGCGATCAATATGTCGGGACGCGTAAATTCGTCTACAGGATACAGCTACAGTACATTCTACTTTAACGAAGAACCTCTTACCGAAATACTCGAAAAGAAACTCGGACATAAAGTTTACATCGAAAATGATTCCCGCTCTATGTGTTACGGAGAGTACATGAACGGAAATGTGAATCATGAGAAAAATGTCATCTTCATCAATGCCAGCTGGGGATTGGGTATGGGACTGATTCTCGATGGAAAATTGTACTACGGTCATTCTGGCTTTTCAGGTGAATTTGGTCACACACCAGCCTTCGACAATGAAGTTTTCTGCCACTGTGGCAAAAAAGGATGCCTGGAAACAGGTGCTTCAGGTTCGGCTATGTACCGCTTATTGATGGAAAAACATAAAGAAGGATTCAAATCTATTCTTAGTAAATCCATCGACACCCAACAACCGATCCGCACGGAGGATCTGGTAAATGCGGTAAACAAAGAAGATATGCTCATGATCGATATTATTGAGGAAGTGGGCACAAATCTGGGTAAAGGGATTGCCAGCCTGATTAATTTATTCAATCCTGAACTCGTTATTATCGGGGGAACTTTAGCTCAAACAGATGATTATATTTTGCTACCAATCAAAAGTGCTGTAAAAAAATACTCACTGAATCAGGTAAGTAAAGACACAAAGATAAAACGTTCAAAACTGGGAGACAAGAGCGGTATGATTGGCGCTTGTCTGATTGCCAGAAACAGAATCCTTGGCTTATTGTAATTTTTATAACAGATGAAGAAAAAACTTTTAATTCTTAGCAGTGTTGTTCTTACCCTGTCCGGCTGTATGGAAAATACACAGCAGGACCCTTTGAAATGGGTAGATCCATTTATCGGAACCGGTGGACATGGGCACACTTTCCCGGGAGCTACTCGTCCCTATTCCATGATTCAGGCAAGTCCTGATACACACCTGATGGGCTGGGAAGCCTGCAGTGGTTACCACGATACAGATTCATTAATCTACGGATTCTCCAATACACACCTCAGCGGAACAGGTATTGGCGACTTAGGGGATGTATCCTTACTTCCGTATACTGGAACGCCGGACTCAGTACCGGTGGCTCGCTTTAGCAAAAGTAGTGAAACAGCATCTCCGGGATACTACTCCGTATATCTGGACAACTACGATGTAAAAGTTGAACTTACATCTACCGAACGTGTCGCACTTCATAAGTACACCTACAAAGGGGAAGAGCGCAAGCTAATGCTTAATCTGGCACACATTCTTCAGCCGAACTGGGGACACCGGGTGCTTTCTAACAACATCTCTGTACTTTCTAACAAAAAAATCGAAGGAACAATTACCACCAGAGGATGGGCATATAACCACGTTGCTCATTACGCCATTGAGTTCTCTGAACCATTTGCTGGTCTGGAGCTGAACGAAGGCAAAAAATCTTCTGAAATCAGCCAGTTACCTTACACCTCTGATGCACTTAAAAATGCACAGCTCTATTTTACGTTCAAACCTGAGCAGAAAGCTCTTTTAGCGAAAGTGTCTATTTCTGGAGTTGACCAGAAAGGAGCTGCAAACAATATCCTGAGCGAAATGACGGAGTGGGACTTCGACAAAACTCGTACAGAAACAGAAGCAATCTGGAGAGATGCTCTTGGAAAAGTAAAAATCGAAACTCCGGATACAACGGTGTTGAAAAAATTCTATACCGCTCTTTATCATAGTATGATCGCTCCTATCTTATGGCAAGATGCTGATGGCAGATACAAAGGTATGGATAAGGAGATTCACACGGCTAAAGCGGGAGAAACAAACTATACAGCTTATTCACTATGGGATACCTTCCGTGCTATTCATCCTTGGTTGACAATTGTTGATGAGGACAGAGCTGTTGCTATGGGACGTAATCTGGTAAGCGGTTACCAGGAAGGTGGAGTTCTGCCTAAATGGCCATTGGTATCTAACTATACCGGCTGTATGGTAGGATATCCGGCAGTATCTGTTTTAGCGGATTTGACTACTAAAAACCTGATTCAACCGGAAGAGTACAACCTGTGGCTTGAAGCTTCAAAAGCATCTTCAGTATACAGACCTGATCTGGCGGAGAAATTCAAAGGAACACGTGAGCTGGATATGATCACCAAACATCTTTACTTCAGAGATAAATATGGATTTATCCCGGCCGATTCTATTCCGGAATCTGTTTCATGGGCGTTAGAAATGGCTTACTATGACTGGTGTATCAGCAAAATCGCAGAAAGAGCAGGAGACACTGCAGCATATAACGAATATGCAGAGCGAGGAAAAGCACACATGCGCTATTTCGATCCTGAAACGAAGTTTATGCGTGGGGTGATGGGAGATGGTTCGTTCCGTACGCCATTCAATCCTCACTACTCGGCACACATGGAGAGTGACTACGTAGAAGGAACTGCATATCAATGGTCTTACTTCTTCCCGCACGACATCAAAAACTTTGCTGAAAAGCTGGGTGGAAAAGACTCTCTGGAAACGTATCTTGATCGACTTTTCGTTGCTTCGTCACATGTTGATGGTGCTACTGCTTCTGGAGATATCACAGGATTGATCGGACAGTACGCTCACGGAAACGAACCAAGCCACCACATTGCTTACATGTACAACTGGACGAACCGTCCGGACAAAGGACAGGAAAAGCTGGATTATATCATGCGTGAATTCTACCTGACTACCCCTGACGGAATTATCGGTAACGAAGATTGCGGACAGATGTCAGCCTGGTATGTTATGAGTGCCTTAGGATTCTATCAGGTATGTCCGGGAGAACCTGTTTACTCGATCGGAAGACCAATCGTAAACAAAGCTTCGGTGAAAATGAAAAACGGAACACTTAACGTGGAAGTTTTGAATAACAAACCGGAAAACAAATATGTGGAAAGTGCTTATCTGAACGACCAGCCTCTTACGGACTTGTCATTCACTCACGAGCAAATCCGCAA
>JBOFXU010000322.1:0-4894 GCA_051654305.1 Bacteroidales bacterium
CTTTTAGCAGAGGATTTTGTGCTCTGCTAAGAAGTTGAGCTATTTTCTGATCTGCAGTTTCCATAACAGAGTCTGCTTCTTGCTGTGCAAGTAAAAGTATCCTTGCAGGGTCCAGATTTAACTGTTCGTAATTCTTATCCGTCTTTGGAAATCCTTTCATACAAGTATCATCCATATTGTACTTTTTAAGATACATCGCTGATACTAGGGCCAGTACTTCCTCAAGGTGAGCATTATCAGGTGTGAATGGAATTGAAGAGTAATACCCATCCTCATTGATAATAAAGTACCCTTCAAGAGAAGATAATTCATCACCTGTCGTTAGTTGATTTTTCTTGAAAGTAAATTTCTTTTGAGAGAAGTCTGCGAGGATTCCTCCTTCGAATCCTACTTCTATCTGCTGCTGTAATGCCCCGGAGCGATTGATAAGATTGATTTCGCGAAAGTTGCAGTCCAGTTTCAATAGAGGATCATTTGCCGAAAGATTCCCTTTAAGTTTTGCGTCTAACTCCAGGCATTCTATTCCGTGCATAGACTCAAGATCAAAGAATGTAATATGACCATTTTTTATTTGCACTTTCTTCAGGTTCAGATGGAAAGAAGTATAGCTATAAGGGTGAGCTGGGTCAGCCTGCACATGCGTAGTATCGTTTTTAAATATATTCCAGTTTACTTTGCCGTCTGGTGCTACTTGTGCACTTAGCTGAGGCGCAATAAGGGCTATTTGAGTAATCTCATATCCATTTTTGCTCAGAAGAGATTGTGGCGTTATAGCAATCTCTATTTTCTGTGCGTTTAATAGTGTATCGTTCTCAAAATGCTTACAGGTGCCAGTAATAACCACATCTTCCAGATGGAATGAAATAAGAGGGAAATGTCTGATCATATCGATCCGCAGATCATCGAAACTGACAGAAGCATGGACCATTCTTTCGGCTTCTTGTTGTACTCTTTCTGCTACCTTGCCTTTTATTAGAAATGGAATAAAGATGGCAAGAAAAAATAAAATGATTACAAATGACATTAGTAGACTAAAAATCATTGCAGAGTGTTTCTTATATTTTGCTTTCATGGGGAATTGTTGTTTGATTATTGAGTTTAACGGTTATTTATTATGATTAGTTTGGTAGTTTTTCGAAAAATATGGACTAAATATAGTAGTTCTTAACGTTGCTTCCAAGTTTTTTTTGATTGGATATAGTTCTATGTGAAAAAATATTTTTACAATTAACAAAGTGCGTTATTTATGATCGTAGAATGAAATCTTTCTTTACTTTTGCGCCCGATTTTAGGGAACCGTACAAATCGGTTGTATGATTTGCACGACTTCTTAACTTCTCAAAAGTTATGTCCAAAGATGTCGGGTCAAAATGACATCTATAGAAAACAGTTTATTTAATTTGATGAAGAAGTTATTCATTCCTGTAATGGGATTGCTGATGATGTTCGGTTCATGTCAGCAAAAAGAGGTGAAGTCAGAAAGTGTGGAAACACATGTACTAACAAAAGAAGAGCTGGAAAGTAAAACTCCGGAAGAAGTGCTCTCTATTTTAAAATCGGGGAACGAAGCTTTTGTCAACAAAGGTCTTCACGAACGGGATTACAATGCTCAGTTACAGGAGTCAATCGAGGGGCAACATCCAATGGCGATTGTCCTTTCATGTATTGATTCACGTGTGCCTGTTGAAACTATCTTTGATAAAGGATTGGGAGATCTTTTTGTTGCTCGTGTCGCAGGAAATATTATCAATCCTGACATCCTTGGAAGTATGGAGTATGCTTGTGAACACTCTGGTTCCAAAGTAGTTGTTGTATTAGGTCACGAGTGTTGTGGTGCGGTTCACTCTGCATGTGAGGGTGTAGATGCCGGGAATATGACTCAAATGCTTGATAAAATCCAGCCAGCAATTGACTCTTGTACCAAATGTGGAATTGAGCCTGAATCAAAAGATTTCGAAGCTGGTGTTATCCGTAAGAATGTTGAAATCATGGTAGATCGTGTTCGCCAGGAGAGTGCAATACTAAAAGAATTGGAGCATGAAGGAAAGGTTAAAATCGTTGGTGCGATATTTAATCTACACACAGGAGTTGTTGAATTTATTTGATAACTAATTCGGTGATTACTCAGTTTTGAGCTAACAAATCAGCTGAATTTTTCATAAAAAAACCGGGGTTTGTCATTTTATGACAGACCTCGGTTTTTCTTATTTTTAGTGTACTCTTTGTATTTGAAAAATACTCATTTACTATGGTTGAGACATTTTATCCGCAAAGAACATAAGTTGGTAGCAGATAGAATTTTTCCAGTAATCCCAGTTGTGAGCACCGGGACGATCAGTGTACTCATGAGGAATCTTTTCGTAAAGCAGGCGTTCATGAAATGCCTTGTTCATAGGGTAAAAGAAATCTTCTGTCCCACAGTCGATGTAAAGATTGAAATTGCCAGCCTTGATCTTATCGATATGATTGAATACGGTGTATTTCTCCCAGTTTTCAGGATATTTATCTTTTTCGCCAATGCGAAGTTTAATATCCCAGTTAGCCGGAAAACTACGGAAGTCAATTCCCCCGCTTGTACTTCCAATATTCCCCCATTGATCCGGATGATTGATCGCGAGATAAAAAGCCCCATGTCCGCCCATACTGAGTCCTGTGATAGCTCTTTTCTTGCGATCTCTGGATATTGGGAGATTCTCGTTAGCCCATTGAGTCAGTTCTTTTGCTACATAGGTCTCGTAGCGCATTGCAGAGTCTATCGGGCTGTCAAAATACCAGCTGGTATTCGCTCCGTCGGGGCAAATCACGATCAGACCATATTGGTCTACAAATTCTTTTATTCTCGATGGGCTTCCTGTCCATGTTTTATAAGATCCACCTGCTCCATGTAACATAAATACTACAGGCATCTCTTTTTGCGTTTTTGAAGGCTGTATAACCACATTCTTTATGTATTTCTTCATGGAAGGGCTGTACACACTTACGGTATCTACTTTTGCAGCATTAACGGAATAAGAGAAAAGAAGCGTAAGGGCTAAAATAAATAGTGTTCTCATTGATTATGTTATTGTTTTAGATGAATTACCTCAATAGTTCCTCGATCCTGAAGTGTAACATAAAGTAATGACTGATCGGGGCTAAAGGTGAGATTTGATGGTTGTTTACCTGTTAGGGTATATTCCTGTATGAACTTACCCTCGGGTGAAATGACTTCAACTGTTCCCTTATCATAGCGGGTGACATAAATATTCCCTTTATTGTCACATTTCATACCGTCAAGTCCGAATCCTTGAAATGTATATAGTAGTTGCTTATTGGATAGATCCCCGTTTTTCTTTACTTTATATTTCCATAATTTTCGCTGAATTGATTCGTTTACATACAGCGTCTTGTTATCCGGTGATAGTTCTATTCCATTCGTAGTGCCAATGTTGTCTTCAATTAGTTTACATGTTCCATCACGATAGATCGCCCAAAGCTTGCCTGTTGAATTTTTCCAGTTGGGGTCTGAGGCATAAATGATGCCAGTTTTAGCCGATACAGCCAGATCATTGGGTTGATTCATTTCAGGACAATGGGCATAGATGCTTTGCTCTTGGGTCAGAGGATCAATGGAAATGAGATTATGTCCTTTATAGTCAGCTACGATCAGATGACCGTTCGATAATATGCGAATACTGTTTCCTACAGATCCTGAAGGTAGTGTAGCAAAAAGAGAAGAATGTCCCTCGGGAAGCACTTTTCCGATAGTCCCTTCTTTAAGGTAGTTGACTACATAAACAGCACCATGTTTATCGGTAGCCGGACCTTCTATTCCAGAGGTGAAAGTGTTTTCGGGCAATAGATCCTGAGTTTGACACTGAGCATCCAGTGCAGAAAATAGAATGAGAGAAGTTAGAATGAGTTGTTTCATAAGTGATCAGGTATATGAATAAATAACGAGCTCAGGAATGAGCTCGTTATACGGTTATTGAAGATACATGTTGTTTTTCTTCTCCTCGAGTATAGTCGTTTTATCTCCGTGTCCGGAATATACAACAGTGTTATCCGGCAGAGTTAATAATTTAGTTTTAACAGCTTCAATCAGGGTCTCAAAGTTACCTCCTGGTAGATCTGTTCGCCCAATGCTACCTTTAAATAAGGAGTCTCCAACAAATACAACCTTAGAGGTGGCAGAGTAGAAGGAGGTTCCTCCCGGTGTGTGTCCGGGTACATGAATTGCAGTAAGCTCTTCCTGACCGAACTTAAATGTCATCCCTTCCTCAATATGAAATCCTATTTTAGGAGTAGAATCATTGATGCGTATACCAAAACGCGCGGCTGAGCTGTTGTAGGCAGCCAATAGGAAGTTGTCTTCTTTACTAGCCCCCATCGTTGTACAAAACTCTGTTGTAGCAAAGTTTACACCAAAGCAATGGTCAAAGTGAAGATGTGTCGAAAGAATGTATTTGATTCTAAGTTCATGCTCCTCAATATATGCTTTCAACTCATCTTTTTCTTCGGGATAGTAGGCTCCGCAGTCGATAATAACGGCCTCTTTAGTAAGTTCATCAATAAGTAGATAAGTATTTTCACTTACTGGATTGAATACAAAAATTTTTATTCTCATAGCCTTTTAAGTCTTATAGCGGTACGTAAATTATTTTTTTTGTTAAGAAAAACTCCTCTTCAAAATAGGTAGAAATGTCATCTACAACAGCAGATCGTCTATAGGGAGCAAGCTCATCTTTTAGTTCTCCTCCTTTGAGACAGATCAGCCCGTTGCCAATAGCGTTCTTTGGTTCAAGTTTAATGTTTTTCTTGATGATTTTAATCAGATCAGGAAGTGGCATTACAGCTCGAGAAACCACAAAGTCGAATTTTTCTTTAATTTCTTCTGCTCCACAATGGCGGAATG
>JBOFXU010000323.1:0-13012 GCA_051654305.1 Bacteroidales bacterium
AAGATATATAACTTTAATTATTGATAATATTCGGTATTTGGATTGTTTTCTATTGTATATCATAGTAAATCTTATTTATTTGCAAATAAAGTAAAAGTTTTTCAATTCAAACTATTTATGATACACATATAGTAAATATAGTAAATATTGTAAAATAATAAATATCTTTTAGAAAACTTCAGAAATACTTATTAAAATATATTTATGCTGAAACTGGGGCAATAAAAAGGAATCATATCACCTGATAATAGTAAAACACATAATAACTCGGAAGGTATTTCTAATAAGAATGTTTATATATCTCAGGTTTGCATATAAAAATCTTACAACGAAGATTTGCGGAAAAGATCTCCTAATGACGATGCTCTGAAAAAAGCACTTTTCCTTGCGTTAGGTGATATTGAAAGGAAGTGGATCTAAATTAAGGATTGATTATAAAAACAGTGCCCAGTTTTTCGTATAAATAGAAAATAACAGGGTTCATATTTAAGTAATTAGATCTGAATCCTGCTATTCTTTAATATATCCTTATTTTGTTTGATATAACACTTTAAAAAATATTATCATAGCACCGATGAACATGGATGCTGAAAATCCTGCAACCAATATTTTAACGAATTCTTGAATCTGTGACATTGTAGCATATACAAAACTCAAACCTTTGTATAGTTATCCCAGTTAAAACCAATCTTACATGCTTTTCCTCCAATAATATGTTTATCATTGGAGCGTGCTTTAACAAGAGGGGGTATCTCTTCAAAAAAGAGATATAATACGGCTTTTTTCCAGTCTTAACCGGCTGCCTTTTTTGTACCTATATACCCGGACAAGGTGTAGTTTTAGGGACAGCTGGAAATTCTGTATAAATTAAGCTGTGCAAGATCTTGACACATCAGAACCGTTGCCACTTTGTTACTGCGCCCTGTATTTGGCAGCACCTCAATGTTCGGTATAAAACACGTTGGAGCTTCATCCAATAACACAAATGAGGGATGTCTGTCGGGGGTACAGCGGGATATCTTTATCTTTCTTACTTCTTCCGGCCCAATTTTATGCGATATGAGCCTTGGGGAGCATACGAAACGACAACGGATAAGGGCATTTCCGTGAGCTACTCACGGCTTTAGCCGTGAGCTTCGTTGGCTGAACCTCCAATGAGGTGCATATCTCCACACGCTTGAATTTCCGTAGCTCCTACGGTATTATTTTTACAAAATGCAAAGCGTTTGATATTATTGGATGCGAGTAAATCCCTATCATGGGTCATGCCACAAACCGAACACGTCCAAACACGGTGCGATAATTTTAGGTCATTTTTTATTGTTCCGCAACTGCACATCTTGCTACTTGGCTCAAATCGACCGATCCGAAGAATATTTACACCCTTTTCAAGGGCTTTATATTCCAAGTATTCGTTGAATTTACCGATAGCAATATCGCTCAATGCTTGCGCCAAACAATGATTTTTCATCATATTTTTAGATGAAAGCGTTTCAAGACACAATGTTTCATACTGCGATGTTAGATAGTGCGTTGTTTTGTGCAAAAAGTCATTTCTTCTATTGAAAACCTGTTCGTGCATGATGGCAAGTTTCCTAACGGCTTTTGTCCTGTTTGAGCTTCCTTTTTTCTTGCGGGATACTGCTTTTTGAAGTCTTTTTAACTTCAAAATAGATCTCCGCAGATGTTTAGGATTTTCAATAACATGACCATCCGATAATGTTGCAAATGTTTTGATACCCAAATCAATTCCAATAGCTTTGTTTTCGCTGATAGGATGTTTTTTAGGTGTTTCAGATTCAATTGCGACTAAAACAGAAATATAATACTTACCTGTCGCACTACGAGAAATAGTAGACGTTTTGACCACTCCAAAGAAAGGACGGTGTAATTTAGCTTTTATGCCCGATTTGAATTTCGGAATAAAAATCATATTGCGCTCAAAACACACAGTGGTACTTTGAGGAATTGAAAAACTCTGTCTGCTGTCTTTCTTTGACTTGAATTTTGGGAATCCTTTCTTATCCTTGAAAAATTTCGTAAACGCTTTATCGAGATTTTCCAAAGATGCTTGTAAAGATTGAGAGTTTACTTCTTTCAGCCATTGAGTTTGTTCTTGTTTTTTTAGCAATGGCAACTCTTTTTGAATATCAAACCGACTCAATGATTTTTGTGTTTCTTGATAGGATTTCACCTTTTTAGCAAGGCCATAATTATAGATATAACGAGAGCAACCGATATGCTTTGCAATCAGTTCTTCTTGTTCCTTTGTAGGATATATTCTATATTTATATGCCTTGTAATTCATTGATACAAAGGTAATATATTTATAATAATCAGATATATAAACATATATCAACTCTAAATATTTGGAATTTCTTCCGGCATAGGCACAAGCGATAAACCTTCTATATTCATTTAAAAAATAAAATCGCAAGAAGAATAGCTATTAAAGTGTAAGCTATATTCATAGTCCATTGCACTCTTAAGATCCGTTTTTCAAGCTGCTTTAATTTACGTAACAGCGGCTTATTTTCCTTATCAAATTTCATATCAATTAAATTAATTACTGTTTGTAACTGATCAGCTTTAAACGATTTCTTAGCCAATTCAAATTTACTGAAATATACTTATTACTCCTATTTTTCTTTATTAGAGAGTATATATACTCTCTAATAAGGTTTATCGCTTATGCCTATGCCGGAAGCTCTATCTCTCAAAGTTTTACATTTTCAAATATATTATATCCTTCCATTTTGTCTTTTTTATCTGATAAATAATCTTTCCTATTTAAAATATGATTTATATCACTTCTTACACTCTCGTATATATCCATAATAGATATATCTGATGTCCTAAACTCAAGAGTTTTTACTTGCCTTCTTGAAGCCTGATTAAAGTATTCTTTAAAATGACTTTTATTACTCTCTACAGTTACTCCAGCAAATTCTCCTACATTTAACTGTAGAAATTCAGATGGTCGAATAATTTCTCTCTCCTGTATTGTTTCTGACTCATTTTTATTAGGCATTATAAATCTTTTTATACCTTGTCCTCCTTTACTCTTTGTAGTATAAACTTTATCGTATTTCCCAAATTGCTTAGACAAAATATCTGCTGTTACAGAAGATCCTATTCGTCCATAAAAATGATTATTGCAAGAAGCAAACAAAACATCTGCTTTTTCTTTGCCATAACCATCTCTAACCTGGGCTAAATCCTGACACATAAAAACTGTAGCAATTTTATTACTACGCCCTGTATTTGGTAAAACTTCTATATTCGGTATAAAACACGTTGGAGCTTCATCCAATAGGACAAAAGAGGGATGTTTATCTGGTTGGTTCATCAGTTTGGTTGCAACCGTGATCACAAGACTGCACAATGGAGCAAAGGTACTTGTAAGAGTTGGATAACTACCCACTGTTAAGACGATCGGATTAGCCGGATCGTTTACGTTTAGACTGAAATCATCCCCCGAAAAGATATACATTAGTTCGGGTGTGTTAATCTGTGCTATTGCACCCTGCAATGTTCCTATTACCCCCGACACCTGACTATCTGCACCCCGCTCCATTGCGTTGAAGATAGATATCGTCATTTGTGCCGTCTGTGGATTCTTCTGTAAAGTCTTCAATAATGCTTCGTCATTGCTTGTAATCATGGCGAACACGTGCGGAAGATCACACATTTCCGGGTGTTCCTCTCTCAGATACCAAATACAGGCAGTCAAAAGATCGGTTGCGCTACGTGTCCAAAAATCGGGTTTCTTAATACTTTCTTTCATTAAATTGGAAATAATAGCCTGTGCGTATTCTCTTGCATAACTTGTATTAGGTAAATACACCGGGTTAAGAGGATTAACACGATATGATCTTAACGGATTATTAAAATCAAGAAAGAAATGTTTTATATCACTATCTTTATCTTTCAAGAATGATTCTACATCATTAGCAAGAGTAGGAAATTTGAAATCATATACCACTCCCGAAAATCGACGATCCGTAAATTGCTGGAGTAATGGGACTGCTATTGATTCAGACTTACCTGATCCGGCTGATCCTACTACAAATATCCCTCTAAATGGATTGTTTAAGATCAATTTACCCTTCTTCAGGGTAAAATAAATAACACTATCCTCCTTTATTTTAATTCGCCGTTCTTTCATAATTCCAGCATTCACTTTACTATTCCTTTTCTTTAAATATATCCAATATATAAAGATCATTGTAACAGTAAGTATAAAAACACAAGACTGAGTTAAAACTAATAAGACGGACTTGTTTATTCCTAAACTATTTACTTCTGACACAAAGACAGAATTTATTATTACCGGGATTAGTGATACTATAAACCATATACATATAACGGCTGTACATCCCACTCTTTTTTTTATTCCTCCTTCTTTCATTTCTTTATTCGCTTAATTTTAGGCTGTTTAACTGTCTGAGATACTAATAATTCTTTAGCTGTATCCTTTTCATGTGCAACCATTTTCTTTACCTGTTCTTTGATCTCCTGCGGGCTTCCGTGCTTCACCGCATTACGATACTCAAACGATTCTTTGATGTCCCGATCATGCCCGAAACGCTTGTCAAAACCTTTCTCACAGCTCTCAAAAAAAGCCTTTCGATTAAAGCCCCCTTTTACTGCTCCTGTGTTCTTCTGCCCTGTATGGTTGCTCTTGGGGCTGATAGACTTCCCGCAATCCTGCGTCTTCCTGCTCACAATGATATGAGCGTGAAGATCTTCCCTGTCCTTGCCGTGCCTTTCATGGTGTATCTTGGCATAGTATTTCAGATCATCAGCCTTTAAGTCCTTGCCAAACCCCTCTGCATACTTGGGCATGACTTCGTTCCGAATATAGTCTTTCATTGCTTGGGCTTGCTCTGCTTTGGTCTTACCCAATGTCTGCAATTCCTTGCGGGATGGGGCAACGGTGATCACAAAAAACTTTGCTTCTTGAGCTTTCAAACCCTTGCGGTTGTTGTCGATATCGTTCACCACTGCATCAGCCTTCACGCTGTCCCGCTTCTGATCAAAGAATTGTTCTACTGTTTGCCCCTCTTGCATACGCTGTAAGTCTTCATGTTGCAGGTAATTAGCAACCCCGCCACAGCTCCCCGAATTGGCATAGGTTCCCGAACCTCCGCCCTGTATCTTCACAATCATAGTTACCCGAATAGTTTACCGATTAACCCCGCTTTGCCTTTATCATCCAAATGCTCCGCCAATACACGGAGAGCCTGTAAGGTCTTATCTGTGCGCTTCTTGTTCTCTGCCTCTACTTGGTTGATCGCTTCCATTAGCTTACGTTTCTGCTCCTGCTGTACTGCCGTGTTCTTTGATACTGCATCTATGAACTCCTGCAGCTTTTCCTTTTTCGCTATGTTATCCAAATCGCTTTTGATTCTTTCCTCTGTCATGCTGACCGAAGCAACCAAAGGGCGGATAAGTTCCTTTTCCTGCACCTTGATAAACCCCACAATCTGATCAACTCGTTTAATCAATTTTTGCATTTCCTGCGCTGGGCTTTCATGCTCTGCAGGATTGATTCCGTACTTCTCGAAGTAATCTAACATAAGGGAAAGAAGAGCCTTTTTTGAAAGGTTGTTTGACTTGGCTAAACGCTCAAGTTTAGCCCCTGTTTCGCTGTCTATCGAAACGGTCGTTATTGTGTCCTTTTTTGCCATTATATTACGGTTTTAATTACTTTTCATATACCTAAATAACTGTGCTACAAATATATAGAAAATTAAGTAATTACCATGTAATTAACTACAATTTTATTAAATCACTGATAATCAGCGACAACCCCATAGGGCAAGAGGAAAAAACGCAACTCTGTGGCGTTTCCTCTTGCTATTTCCTACTAAGACCTTTTTCAAGGTCTGGCGTATGAAATACTCCTCCCCTGCGGGTCGTATGAGTTACACGAATAACGACACAAGGGGGAGGGAGTATTGAATCTCGACAGGACCACAGAAAAAGAGATTAGATAGGAAATAGTTTCCTTTTTAGCACCCCCTTATTATTACTTATGGAATACTGACCAGCAAACATAAAGCAACATAAACATACAATATTTAACACGCGGGAGGAGTCTGTTCCTATACCTTACAGCACTTCGTTTGTTTGCTTTTGCTTTTAGTTCCCTGTTGATTTTGTCCCCCTTTCTCTATAAATATATGCTTTTGTTTAAAAGCATAACTTATTATATGCTTATCAACTTTTGAAAATGTGATTATAATTCTTTAGTATTCAATCAAATAAGAAGAATAAATATATAGCAACTATGAGTTTTTGAATGTTTATTATGAGTTTTTGAATGCTATTTTCGCACTTTACTATGAGTTTTTGAATGCTATTTCAATATATCAATGAGATTTATTTGTAAAACTCATAATAAGACTATATATTTGCTCAATCATTTAAACAACAGTACTATGGGACAACTTAAACAACGCAAGAATAATAGTGTTATCGTTGTTAATAGAGATCAGATACAAAGCTATATAATGACCTCTGCAAAATATGACTTTAATGTTTATGAGAAACGTATACTCTACAGATTGGTAGAGATGGCACAAGGGGAGATAGAAGGTCTAAAGTTTTCTACTGACTGTAGAAAAATAGAACACACTCTTTTTGAAACGGTCATAATAACAATGCCAGTAGCATCACTACTTAATGGAGAAGCTGATGAAAATTACACTCGCATAAAAAAAGCTCTTCTTTCCTTGCAAAAAAAAATATTCACATTTGAAGATGACGAATCTTGGCAAAGTATTTCGATCATTGCATTTCCTAAAATTAAAAAACGATCTTCTTTAATTTCCTTTCAAGTTGATAACCGGGTATGGGATTGCTGCTTAGATTTCTCTAAGGGCTTCCGGAAATATGAGCTTGTAACGGCAATGAACTTCAAAAGCACTTATTCTATGCGCTTCTATGAACTTCTGAGCGGACAAAAAACAAAATTAATATATACCATAGATCAATTAAAGGAGATGTTTATGGTTGCAGATAAATACAAACTCACAGCTGATTTTATCAGATATGTTGTTGATCCGGCAAAAAAAGAGCTGGATGAATCCTCCCCATATTCTTTTGAATGGTCAGCAAACAAAGAGGGTAGGAAAATCGTAAGCCTAAACTTTTATCCAATTTATAAGCCAGAAAACAGGGATACTGAGCTTTATAAGCAAGAATTACAAAAGCAAACATCTTTGTCCTGGGATTTAAATAAACAGGTTCTTGACTATCTGAAAGACTCCATCGGATTCACCCCTAAAGAGCTAAAGAACAACCGTGATCTATTTATTACAGCACAAATGGAACTCCCGGACATCTTAGGAGAATTAGCTATATTAAAAGCAAAGGCAAGAGATAAGAAAAATCCGAAGGGTTGGATCATCAATGCCTTGAGAGGTAAAATTGGAGATGTCGTTATAAAATAAATTATGCTATGAATGAGCAATTAAAAGCCGAATTGATACGTTGGGTTAAGAATCCAACCGAAAAGCTCTCAGACGAGCTTAAAAACGCTGTAAACGCATATTATCAAGAGTGTGGAGCTAATAACGCTTCTGATCCTGAAGATCGCAGAGAGAGAAGGATAATCGTTGCTAAAGACATCGTAATCCAATGCCTGTCAGCTTTGGATCAGTCCGAAGCCGATAAACTCGAAAGATGTTTAACAAGAATAATATTATAATAATATAAATTAAAAAATATAATTATTCAGATACATACCCATAAATAATACAAAATAATAAAGCTTTATTATTACAATAGCATTATAATATCATTATAATAACTACATTTGTAAATGTTTTCTGCCAATAATGCAAATATGCATCTTTAAAAACTAACTAATATAGATAAGATTATGAAAACTAAGATTATAAGAATTGGTACCTCTTTAGGGCTAATTCTTCCAAGCCCAATTATTAAGGGTTCGGAGATACAGCTTGGTACACAAATAGAAATAACAGAAAATGATAACAAAGAAATAACAATTAAAAAGGTAGCAGAAAGAAGAAAAGGTTGGGCGGAAGCCTTCAAACGTTGCAAAGAAAGAGGTGGAGATGAAACATTGTTTCCTGACTTCTTTGATCTTGAAATGGATGCATATTTGTAGAATGGTAGAAAATATTTATACTTTAAATATTTTCTTATGAAAAAAAACAAAATTCTTTTAGTTAATTTCGACCCGACTATTGGATCTGAAATGAAAAAAACAAGACCTTGTCTTGTTGTGTCAGTAGATGATGTTAATCAGTATTCTGATAGAGTGCTTGTAGCTCCAATAACATCTAAAGATCATGAGTTGCCTACTCATGTTCGAATCAAGGCAGATACAAATAATGGTTTGACTGTTGATAGTTTTATTGCTGTAGACCAAATTAGAGCAATAGATAAAAAAAGAGTTATAAAACCAATTGGAGTAATATCAGAAGATATCGAACTTGATGTGAAAGAAATTTTACGTGACCTTTTTGACTTATGATTAATAAGTCAAAAGAAAGAGTAACCATTTGGTTACTCTTTCTTTTTTTACATACCTTAAATCTGAGGATATATAAAACTTTGATTATCTTATATGAAAGATACCGGATATAAATTGAATGTAAAAACTACTATATTTCAATATAAACACACTATAAAAACTATATTTTTTCTATATTTTGATATTTAATTTGTTGATTTATATATATTTGCAAATATAGTTTATATATTATCAATATGGCATCTAAAAATACGACAATAGCCATTCCCTTAGATATATCTGAGCGAATAGAGAAGTACTGCAGGTATCACGGAATTCTGAAAAAAGATTTCGTTTCTCTCTGTATAGAATATCTTGAAAGAACAGAAATTGATCTCCGGGAAAACGAATTAGATAATAAAGTTGGTAGACTACTTTCTCCAATAGCCAGAGCGTTAGATGATCTTAATCAGGTTAAGGAAGTCATGGAATTATCCAATAGAGATAATGAAGTCGTTCGAAACCTTTTCTGCTTAATCCGGGAAACTATAGAAGAACATAAAAAACTACCTTCTCCGGAATTGATTATTCAAGACACAAAAGATCGTGTAAGAACAGAACTGGAGAAAGAGCAACTATCCATTGAGTTGGAAAGAGTCAGATCTATTGCAAAGAGTTATCAAAAAGAACTGCAGAGAATATCTAAAGCCGGTCTTTTTGATCGTAAACCTTATATAGAAACTAATGACTATATATAACTATGGGAACTTTAATGATGTAGGGATGCTTTGGGTATTAGCTATTGGAGCTGTGATATAGTTCCGACATCAAGATAAAAAACATAAAGATTAAACTTATGAACGACCCCGGAATTTTAATGATGCTCTTCGTTATTCTAATTGCGAATATCGGAGGATTATGCTTTTGGTTTAAGGATAGAAAGGATAAAATAGTACGATCTAAATATTATGTAAAAAAAATAGTAGGGAAATAAACTAACCCTACTATTTTTTTTACTTTACTTTATTTTATATACACCACTATTTTCTTCTATAAATGGCTCTGTCCAAAATATTGTGTAATTTATATCTGATTATCCGTTTATGCACCTGTTATATTCGCAATTACTAGTCTGTCAAAGAGTTTGTCTCCAAAATACCGTCTGTTTAATTTGTAAATAAACTCGTTGAGATACAACTGTAAGTATTTCCTTTTGATTTTATGGTAGTTGCCCAGCAATGTCCGTTTTGCATTACTGATTGCGATATGCACCCATTTGAGTGTTTCCTTGGTGGTTTTGGCGTCTGATTTCTCGGTGACGTGCAATTCCACCAGATCGGAGATGTCAACGTAAGAAGTGCTTTTGTCCGAAAATACGATGGCATCATCCTCCATGCAGTCCCTGACCACGCCGTTGATTCCTTCACTTTGATGGCTATCCAGTACCCTGGCCTTGAAATAACGCACATGCTTCTCCTTTTTGCCCGTTTCGATATCTTCCAACGGGGTGCTTTCGGCCATCACCGCAACGTTCTGCTTTCCCTCGGCTCCCCGGCCACGTGTACCCTTGCCTCGCTCGATTTCCTTACTGGCCACCGAAAAGTAACCCTCATCCAGTTCTATCATCCCTTCCAGTGTATACCTTGCATCCCGGTTGCCCATCGCCCTGCGGAGTTTGTGTACCATCGCCCATACCGGTTCGTAACGCTTCAATCCTAATTGCTTCTGGAGTTCGTTGGTGGAGAATCCCTTTTTTGTGCAACTCATCAGGAACATCGTTTTGTACCACACCAGAAACGGCAGCTTGGAGCTCTCCATGATCGTACCGCTGCGCAACGAGGTGCGGAAACGGCAACCTTTGCATTCATAACTCCATTTACCCTGTAACCAATAATGGGAAGTGCCCCCGCATCGCTTGCAGACAACCCCTTCCTTATCACGCTGCTCCTTGAAATGCAAACGACAATCTTCCTCCGAACCGAAATGAGCCGTAAAACTGAATATGTTCATAATCCCTGCTTTTTGAGCGCTAATATACTAAAAATATTAGGTGTGTTTGCGGAGAATCAGTAATTTATATTCGGTTTCGAGCTTTAGTCGATAACACTATCCAATAAATTGTGTCAGCTTTAATGATGTCTGGAAGTTTTTAGGAGTAAGTTACTCATCATTAACTAGATGATAATCTCCCTCATTCCTAATAATTGTAATCTTATTATCTAATTCTTAATTCTCCAAGAGTTTGTTTTTTCATTAAATATATAAGATTTTACAATGTTCTTCCCATTTAGTGGAGTAATATCTAAGGTTGCTTCACTTTGTGATACACTAACGCCGTTCCATTTCCCTTTAATTGTGATTATTCTCCCAGAGTCCAAACCTCTACATGTAGCTATATAATCCATATTAATAATATCTTCAAATAGAGTGACTGTTAAATCAGCTCTATGTCCAGCAGGAATATCAACAGGATAAGATCGCGAGATTTGTCTACTCTGAGAATCAGAATTTGAATAGGAGAATTCACTTGAAGAGGTTATACTTGTTGATATACTTCCTTCTGCGAATATAGGAACTTTTAATTTGTTAGTCGTACTAACATTTAAAGAAAAAGAAGACTTATCAGTAAAGCTAGACGTTTCACTTACTTGCTCCGATATTTGCAATGTGAATTTTTGCATAATAGGTCCATTATTCTTATATCCGTCGAATAGTACCTTTTTTGGCTTGTGAGATAAAGTCGCTGTAGCATCATTAATATACTGAATCGATTGTATTTGATATGTTTCGATTGGTGCAATCTCAAACTGTTGGGTGCCTAATCCTCTATATTGATCAAAAGTAACTTTTACATTATTTGCTTTCATTGCTAAATTGTACATTTCCCAATAGTTTGGACCCCCTCCTAAAATATCTTGATTTTCAATAGCTAAGAAGCCATCAGTTGATCCTTGAAGAAAATCCCAACTTGCACCCCAATATGATGTGAATTTTTCAGGCAAAGCATATAGAACTTTAGTGTTAGGAGTACTCGAATATGCACCAATAGCAAGAGGTGTATTAGTCGCTTGTGAATATATTAAGTATGGGATACCTGTGCTTGCTGGTAGAATTTTAATGTAGAACTTTTGATTTAAATTGTTATTATGTTGTTCTAATGTTAATTCGCTGCCAGCTCCTTGAGTAGTTAAAAATCGACCACCTCCTTGTATATTCTCTTTTGCTATAATATTAATCGGCAGCTCTCTTATGTTATATAAATCTTCCCAAATAGAATAATTTGAGTAAACAACTGCTTTTTTATCTCTTTCCCCCTTAAATTGAATAATACTATCCTGTCCCTCAATTAATGATTTAGTCTTGCGTAGTATTAATGTTTCTTGTTGAATATTTTGCTTATTCAACATCTCACTAAATTCATGTTCGGAACAAGAAGTAGCTATACCTAAAAATACTGAAGCTAGCAAAGCGATTGATGCGTTTTTCATTTTTTTAATTGTTTATTAATAAATATTTATATATATCTTTATCTAGAGCTAATTTACAGCAATTTTTATTACGCCAGTTTTACCTGCACTATCTGTAATTGTAAGGCGAGCATAGCCTTTTTTATCACAACTAGTTATCCTAATACCTGCGGGATTAATATAATTGGAAGAATTTTCAGTATTCCACCATGCAGGAATTATTTCAGCTGTAATTACGGTGCTATCAGAAGACTCTATTGAGTAATAACCATTTCCAACACGCACACCAATAATACTATATTCGTTAGATCCTTTATGATTAATATTTAAAGAATCTATACCTACAATTAATGGATAATAATCAACGACTTCGACTGTATAATGAATTACATCCCAGTATTTCATACGAATAGTAATGCTCACCTTACCCATTTCTTTTGCTCTTATTTGTAACATCCCGAGACTAGATATTAATCTCGACTCAATAATATCTGACATATTGGGGGCAGAAGTAATACTACAGGTTGGATCAAACAAGTATTTATGATAATACTCCTTTCCTTCTCCTTTCTTTAAAAGTAAGTATTCTGAGGCAACTTCTGGTTTATGAAAATCTGAAACGATAACCTCTAATGATACTGATTTATTTCCTATATTATCTGTGATATCAATTTGAGTATTACCAATATTCTGAGCAATCACTAAGAAACATTCGTCATTTATTTTCTCAATAGTTGCTACTTCAGGATTTTTAGGAGTTATGTCATAGCTACCTTTCTTGTTTATTATATAAATAGTATCATAAGGTTTTGATTGGTTTAGAATGAGCTTCTCAGCACTTATACTAATATTTAAATCATTATCTATGAATTCATTTTCATTTTCATTACATCCATAATACAGTATTACAGTTAGAAGATATATAACTTTAATTATTGATAATATTCGGTATTTGGATTGTTTTCTATTGTATATCATAGTAAATCTTATTTATTTGCAAATAAAGTAAAAGTTTTTCAATTCAAACTATTTATGATACACATATAGTAAATAT
>JBOFXU010000324.1:0-3154 GCA_051654305.1 Bacteroidales bacterium
TCAGAAAGCAACCTCTTCGCCAAACTCTGTGAACGTTTCGTTGTGCTTTAGTGCAATCTCTTTTGTTTCACCGTTGCGGTGTTTCACCAGATCGAGGAGTAATTCGCCACGGTCAGCTTCACTGCGCGAGTAGTAAAACGGACGGTGAAGAAACAATACCGTATCAGCATCCTGCTCGATGGCTCCAGAGTCGCGTAGATCGTGCAACTGCGGACGTTTTGAATCACGACGTTCGTTCGAACGATTGAGCTGAGAAAGCACCACGATAGGTATTTCGAGCTCTTTCGCCAGCACTTTCAGCAGACGCGATGTTGCCGAAACCTCCTGCTCCCGGTTGTAATTTCCATTCTTTGAACGCATATCAATCAATTGCAGATAGTCGATAAACAGAATATCTATCCCGAGATTGTTCTTTAACTTCAGGGCAAGATTGCGAATCTGTGACATATTCTGCATCGGATGGTCATTGATGTAAATCGGAAGTTTCACCAGACCGTCCGCAGTTTCTTCTAACTGCTTAATTCCGATTTCGTCCAGCATCCCCAACCGGAGCATCTTATCGCTAACGCCCGATTGTCCTTGCAGGATACGTTCGCCAAGCTGTGTTGCATCCATCTCGAGCGAGAGAATAGCTGCCTTACGGTTATCACGAGCGGCTGCGAGTGCGGCAAAAAGCATAAAAGCCGTTTTCCCCATCCCCGGACGGGCAGCAATAATATTGAGCGTCGATTTCCCCCATCCCCCCAAAACAGTGTCGAGCGATACAACTCCTGAGGTTACCCCCGGAATACCTCCGGCTTCAGAACGTCTTGCTTTCTCGTAGTAGAGATCAAACGTCTGGGTAATCACCTCTTTCATGGACAAGGTGCGATCCTCGGCATAAAGTTGCTCCATCATAAAACCGCAAAGTTTCTGCATCTCAGCGACCAGTTCTTCCGGGTTTGTTTCGGGGTCGTAAGCCGACTGGGTGAGTCGGGTACTTCTCAGAATAAATTCGCGCATCATGTATTTCTCTTTCATCACGTTCAGATGAAAAGACAAATTGGCACTCGAACAGACTCTTCCGGAAAGAGTCAAGATCAGACTCGGAATGGATAAAGCCGAAGATAGGGCGCTGTCCATGCGCATCAACTCCTGAGTCACGAGCAGCGGATCGCTCGTGCCCAGTCGCTCCTCGGTCTGCTTGATTCCGCGAAACACAAAAGCCAGATCCGAGCGCGAAAACATCTCCTCACTCAACGAGCTTAGACCCATATCGGCGCTCTCTTTTTCGATGAGCATCGACCCCAGTACCACTTCCTCCATATCGTGGCATTCGGGCAATGATAGCAGCATCTTCTGCTTCTCTTCGTTTCTCAAAGTCTGATTTTTCGCGTTTGATTTCTGATTGAACGGATTGTGATTTTCCATGGTTGTACGTTTTTTTAAAGTTATTTTTTTGGGTTTGAAATTCAGAATGAAGAAAATTAGCAAATCGCCGCAGCAACTCTTTTTGTTTGAGAAACTCCATTCCTTCAGCCTCCTGTTTAAGAATGAATCGGCTAAAGAGCTCTTTTAGTTTTTCATGCGAGCATTCGTAGATCTGCCGAAAGTACGACAACGACTTTTCGGGAACGACGCCTTTTATCTCCGGACAATCACGAAGCAAAATCGTTGGATTCTGGTATTCCTGAAAATTAGCCTTGCGCGCATTATTTACTACTACTTCTTCTTTCTTATTTAGTATATCTATTTTATGTTCGACAGGGGGGTGCTCGTCGGGCATGTCTGCGTCTTCGGTCATCACCTCCTTTTCCGGGACTTCCTCTTCTTCTCCAAACAGCCATCCACAAAGGGTTACAGAGGTATAGAACTGATGTCTGCCCTCTTCTGAACATGATCGACCGGTACTACGCACTGATAAACACACTTTTCGTTTGCATTTCGTGATCAGTCCGTTTTTCTGAAGTTTATCCAAAAAACGTCTGAATGATGAATCAGAAATACCGAAACGTTCAGCCATACGAGCCACCGAAAAACAGAGCTCATATTTATTTAACTCCACGGGAGTCCCGTAAAGATTGTACGTGATTGGCTTGTAAGGCGCCAACCCCATCAGCTCAATAAGTATTTTTACTTCCGTAGCGGCAAGGCTCTGCCAGAAGGAGCCGTCGAGCAGCTCTTTCGCTATTTTTAAATAACACATAAATTTTTGATTTTAATCGTTTCTACTCACGCCTTACTCCTCCTGTCTGTCCCCTTTTTCCGGAAAGAAGGAGCAACCAGAATTTTCATTTGTATAAACCCAAAAGTTCAAACGTATCAAGTGGCCGGTTCATACGTTCAAAAATATATTTTCATTTAAATGAACGTTTGCGTTGATACGTATGAACGGGTACGTTGATTTAAATGAACTTTCCGAAGGATTTTACTCCTTCTTCAGGTAGCACAAATATACGACATGCCAACAGCGTCAGTGAGGAGGATCGAGGAGGATCGAGGAGGGTGGTTTTATTTAACTATTAAATATATTTATTTACATAAAAAGAGGCGAAAGTCAGTGCAAAAGAGGATTGGAGGGGGCTGGTAAACAGGGGGAGTTAATGATAGATCAGCATCCCCAGGTTCAGTAAGTTGAAAAGGATGGAGCTCCGGGGATATGGAAAAATGAGGAAGTGAATTATTGAAGACAGACGCGTGGGGAGGTTGGCTCTTACGCCTGGCTCATTATGCGGATTTGAATATGATCCGGAATGGATAGCAAATGGGTGATGAGTGTATGCCATGAGAATAGAATGGCAAAATTCGTATTGAAATAATTTCGTTGATGAGTCTCTGCGTTTTGGATCCTGCATAGAAATGAATGAAGGATCCAAAGCATAGAGTAAATCAAAAAATGATTTCGATTCCGATGATATTTGTTGCAACTCCTTACTTGTTTCTCACATAAACATGTTTTACACCCTTATTGCCAGTTTTCTCTTCTTTGATAACGAATTCTTTATTCAAAGATTTGATAAGTGGAGTTAATTTGGTGAATCCATAATTTCGGGGATCAAAATCAGCTCTTTTCTTGATAATCAAACTGCCTACTTCAGCCAGGAACGCCCATCCATCTTCGTCAGCAAGATCTTCGATTGATGATTTTAGCAAAGCAATAATCGCTTTGTCAATC
>JBOFXU010000325.1:0-7656 GCA_051654305.1 Bacteroidales bacterium
AACTATTCTTACAGCTGCTTTTGTTGGTAAGTTTATCGGACCTTTTGTGCATGACTTTATGATTTATCTTGGTGGGGTAATTAATCAAGCAACAGAATTAAATCCGTTCTTTATGGGAGTGGTTGTGGCTGTAGTTGTCGGCATTACCTTAACTTTGCCTATAAGTTCGGCTGCGCTTTGCATTATGATGAATATAGACGGGCTGGCAGCGGGTGCTGCTACGGTAGGATGTTGTGCACAGATGGTCGGTTTCGCTGTAATCAGTTATCGGGATAATGGGTTTTCAGGACTATTATCCCAAGGAATCGGGACTTCTATGTTGCAGATTCCAAATATTATTTGTCGCCCGCAAATCTGGATTGCACCAATATTAACTTCCGCACTTTTAGGTCCAGTTTCCACAATAGTGTTTGGAATGACAAATAGTCCAATGGGAGCAGGGATGGGTACCAGTGGATTTGTGGGTCAGTTGACAACTTATCTGGCAATGAGTGGCACGCAGTCTGATTTGCGTTTGATCGGTTCCATCTTAATCCTTCATATTATACTTCCATCCATTTTAGCCCTTGCGATTGATAGCTTTATGCGTAATCAGGGATGGGTGAAAAATGGAGATATGAAACTTAATTTATAGAAATGCTTATCAGAGTCTTTTCTATACTAATAATTCAAAACACCTATGCAAGTAAAAGATTTAACAACCGGGAATATAGCCCAAAGCCTCATATCGTTGTCTTTACCCATTATATCGGCATCTTTTGTTCAGATGACCTACAACATGATTGATATGTTCTGGATTGGGCATTACAGTGTGACAGCTGTTGCAGCTATCGGAGCAGCAGCGTTTTTCTCGTGGATGAGTAATGCTTTTTCTTTCATAACAAAAGTAGGGGTGGAAGTAACCGTTTCTCAGGCTCTGGGTGAAGGAGACAAGTCAAAAGCAAAAGACTACGCTCGTTATGGATTTGCGTGGTCATTGATTATTGGTACATTATTTGCTATCTTTATAATGTTATTTTCGCGCCAAGCAATTGGTTTCTTTGGTTTGGAAGAGGAAGTACAGCTGGAGGGGGCTATGTATTTGCGTTGGGTTGCTCCAGGATTTCTTCTAACTTTTTTAAATCAGCTTTTTTCGGGTATTTATAATGCATCGGGTAATAGTAAGCCTCCTTTTCGGATCAATGCTGTAGGCTTGATTGCCAATATATTGTTAGATCCATTGCTTATCTATGGATACGGTCCATTTCCCGAACTTGGTCTAAAGGGTGCCGCAATTGCCACAACTCTATCTCAAACATTTGTTTTTGGAATGTTTGCCTGGCGCTTTTTTAGTGCGCATCGTTCACCAGTAGATAAACTAGTTTTTACAAATCCATTTAAAGAACCAGAGTCTTTTCGCTTACTGAGGATAGGAGCTCCTGTAGGAGCTCAGAATCTTCTTTTCTGTTTTATCTCAATGTTTGTTGCTCAATTAGCAGCAACTTTTGGAAAGGAGGGTCTTGCAGCCTATGGCGTTGGAGCACAGTTTGAAGCAATTACCTGGATGTCTGCTGGAGGGTTTTCTACAGCTTTGTGTGCTTTTGTAGGTCAAAATTATGGAGCCCTGCGCTATGATAGGATTAAGAAAGCATACTCATATACCATAAGGGTTGCAGGAGTCATAGGAATCCTGGTGACCATTTTGTTTCTGACAGCAGGAGATCAGCTTTTTTCGCTGTTTGTTTCGGATGAATATACGGCGCATTTGGGAGGTGGTTATCTAAGAATTATTGCATTAAGTCAGTTTTTCATGATTCTGGAAATTGTATCCAGCGGAGCATTCAATGGCTTAGGTAAGACAATTCCACCTTCAGTTGTAAATATCTCATTTAATCTTTTGCGGATACCTTTTGCTTATATTTTTACGTATCATTTTGGTATAGGAATTGAAGGAGTTTGGTGGAGTATAACACTAACTTCAGTTTGCAAGGGAATTATTCTCTATGTATGGTATTCCCGTTATTCTACTCGAAAGATTGCAGAGGGGTTGTGATATTTTTCATATAGTGGTCGAATTAAGAAATATATACTTGAAATTTATTCTTTCAGGTCTGCTGTTAATTCTAAATTCTGGGTGAAATGTAAAAAGAGATGAATTTGTACAAAACATTTTAGGCTCTTAATCGGTTCTATTGATATAATCTTAATTAAATCAAACCGACTATGTTTATCAATGTGACAAATTACCCTTTCAGAGATTGGGAGGAAGCGCAGATAAGCGCAGCAGCTCTTTATGGGGAAGTCGAAGATTTTTCTTTTCCGAAAGTAGGTGCCGCACTTTCTTCATCTGAAGTTGCTGAAATGGCACGCGAAATGGCAGAACGTATTGCAGCCAGGCTATGGGTGAAAAATGATAATAAAAACGGAGTTTTGATTATGGGCGAATCATCATTCGCTTATGCGCTAATACAGGAGTGTCAGCACAGACGAATAAATGCTCTCTGTGCAACTTATCATATTGAATTGTTTGAGGATGAAGAGCTTATTCAGCGATTTGTAAAATTTAGAGAGTATTCCAGACGTATAGCACTCGAAGAAGACGAGTGATGCAGAAAAACTCAGTTCCGAAGGGTGTTATGCTACGATTTTTCGTCCGCCAATCGCTCTCCGGAACTGTTGATTTTTATGCTGTTTTCGTTAATAACTTTTTTCGATATCTAAAGCGATGTTTAGTGAATAATATTACTTTTACATAAATAAATTAGTAAGTAAATAGCAATGATGCAAAATAGTGATACAGTCTACCATATTCCGGTATTATTGGAGGAATGTTTAAAGGGATTAGATATTGATCCGAACGGGATTTACGTAGATGTAACCTTCGGCGGAGGCGGCCATTCAAGAGAGATTATAAAGCATTTAGGAGACGAAGGACATCTTTATAGCTTTGATCAAGATCTGGACGCTATCAATAATAGCTTGGATGATGACCGCTTTACATTCGTTCGTAGTAATTTTCGTTATCTGGAAAACTTTATGCGTTATCATGAAGTTGAAGGAATTGATGGATTGTTAGCTGATTTGGGGGTTTCGTCTCATCACTTTGACGATGAAACACGAGGGTTTTCATTCCGTTTTGATAGTAAGCTGGATATGAGAATGAATCAGCGTGCAGGAAATTCAGCTGCCGACATTCTGAATACTTATACAGAAGAGAAATTGGCGGATATCTTCTATTTTTATGGAGAAATGAAGAATGCGCGCAAACTTGCCTCTGTGATTTGCAAATCAAGAGAGCAGGCGAAGATTGAGACTACGGAACAATTTCTTTCAATTATTCGTCCATTTATGAATAAGGCAAAAGAGAAAAGAGAACTTGCTCAGGTGTTTCAGGCCCTGCGAATTGAAGTAAATGATGAACTGGCAGCATTAAAAGAAATGCTAATGCAGGCGGAGGAACTTCTAAATCAAGGAGGCCGTTTGGTTGTAATCACATACCATTCTCTGGAAGATCGTTTAGTGAAAAACTTTATGAAAACAGGGAATTTTGAGGGTAAAGTTGAAAAAGACTTTTTTGGAAATACATCGGCTCGCTTAAAACCTGGAAAAATGATTATTCCTTCAGATGAGGAAATAGAACGTAATCCAAGAGCCAGAAGTGCTAAACTAAGAATAGCAGAGAAATTATAAGATTTTTTCGGAGAAGGTAGTAGTTTGTTTATTTATTATGACGACAGTAGGCTTTTTGTTTGTGTCGTCATTACCTTTTTCCGAGCCTTAGCTTTCTTTTTGCGTTTGTAAAAATATAATAGAACTTGTCATGGAACCGAACACAAATCTCAACGACAAGCCAAGTCCTAAATTGACCATTAAATCTTTTTTAAATGGAAAATACATCACAGAAAGCTTGTCTTCAAAGCATATTGTGCCGATGATTATAGTTTTTTTTGTGTTGATCTTCTACATTTGGAATCGGTATGAATCACAGCGTCAGATGACCTATATTGCTGTCCTGAATAAGCAACTCAGAGAGTTGCGTTATCGTGCTGTGACGCATTCTTCTGAAGTCATGGGGCAAAGCAAACAATCTCAGATTAAGTTGAAGTTAAATCAACTCGGATTAGATCTGGTTGAGTCGCAGAATCCCCCGTACACGCTCGATTAGGAGCATTATTGAACACAATTGCACCACGCAGACATAGTAAGTCTTTTGCAGAATGCATTTAATTTAATTGTTTAAGTATCTCCCAAATTGCGCATTAGCACCATACCGCTTCTGAAGCGTAAATTTAAATTATTGTGTATGAGTAAAATGAATGAAGAGAGAAAAGATAGTCTTTTTGTTAAATACCTTTTTCTTATATCTATAATTCTTTTGGTTTTTGTATACGTAATATTTCGTGCAACTTACATTTATCTTGCAGAAGGAGAAGAATGGCGCAAGTTGAGCCAGGATAATATCTTTACCGAGGTCGTGATAGACGCTCAGCGGGGAGATATTCTTTCTCATGATGGTAAGGTGCTCGCAAGTAGCATCCCCTATTACTATCTACTGATAGATTTTCAAGCTGATGGGTATAAGGCAGAGCGTTACAAAAAGGAAGTAGATAGTATATTTCGCAAAAATCTGCCTGAGCTTTCGCGTAAACTTTCTGTCAAGATAGGGGATAAGTCACCTCATGACTACGAGAGGCATATAATGAATGGCTACAGAACTAAATCCCGCCAATTTCAACTTACACGTAAACGTGTTTCTTTCGTAGATAAGCTCGAAATTCAAGAGTTTCCTTTTTTCTCGTTAAGTAAGGGAAAGACTGGGTTGTACGACAAAGAGCTACTCCAACGGGAGAAGCCTTTTGGCTCATTAGCTTCCCGAACAATTGGCGACGTGTATGCAGATAAAGGAAAAGGTGGAAAGAATGGTCTTGAACTAGCTTTTGACTCCCTACTGCGTGGAGAACCCGGTAAAGGTATTCGTAGAAGAATGCGTGGGTACAACGTGATTGAAAAAATCAAAGAGCCAAAAAACGGATTAGATATTGTAACTACCATAGATGTAAAAACCCAGGATATTGTTGAGCGTGTGTTGCGTGATCAGTTACAGACACTCGATGCCGAAATGGGATTAGTCGTACTGATGGATGTCAAGACCGGTGAGGTAAGAGCAATATCCAATATGGGACGTATTGCTGATGGGGTTTATGCTGAAACAAAGAACCATGCTGTGGCTGATGAGCTTGAGCCAGGTTCTACATTCAAAATAGCTTCCATGATGGTAGCTCTTGAGGATAAAGTGATCGATGAAAGTGACTCAGTCTTTTGTGAAAATGGGGCTTGGGCAATTCACCGAAGAGTAATGAAAGATCATAACTGGAATAAAGGAGGCTATGGCTGGTTAACAGTTCCTGAAATTATTCATAATTCTTCTAATATTGGAATTGCCAAGATCATTGAGCAGAATTACAGTAGTAATCCGGCTAAGTTTGTTGAAGGTCTCTACAGAATAGGCCTCAATAAAACTTTCTGGATGCCAATTCCAGGTGCTGGTGTTCCTAAGATCAAGCATCCAATAAAGAATAAAGATTTTTGGTGGTCTACAACCTTACCCTGGATGTCTATGGGGTATGAAACACAGATTCCTCCAATCTATAGTCTTACCTTTTTCAATGCTATAGCTAATGGCGGAAAAATGGTAGCTCCACACTTTGTTAAACGAATTGTGGACAAGGGAACCACCATTCAAGAGTTTCGTACTGAGGTCCTGAATTCTTCCATATGCTCTTATTCAACCCTGAACAAGCTAAAAAGGATGATGGAAGGAGTTGTTCAGGAGGGAACAGGTAAAGGAGCTTATTCTCCGTATATAAAGATTGCTGGTAAAACTGGTACGGCTCAGGTTTCATTAGGAAAATCGGGTTATGGAATGGGTGGACATCAGGTTTCTTTTTGTGGGTATTTTCCCGCAGATGAACCTCAATATACAGGTATTGTTGTGATTCGTCGTCCTCGTAATGGATACGCTTCCGGAGGGGCAATGGCTGGTGCAGTCTTGCGAAAGATTGCAGAGCAGGAATATGCACGAACGTTTACCCTTTCCCCAAAAGATTTACCAGTTGACTCTACTTTATCGCTTGTTCCTACTGTCAAGGGAGGAAATCTTACAGATCTCGAAAAGGTGATCAATGAATTTGATATAGAAGTACAGTCTTCGGAAGAGATCAGCGATACGAAGTGTGTGAGGACCGAATCGTATGATAAAGGAATTGGGATTATCCCTGTGCCAATTCGTGATGGTTTAGTGCCAAACGTTGTAGGTATGGGACTTAAAGATGCTCTTTATTTGTTGGAAACTCAGGGGTTACGCGTTACAGTAAATGGACACGGACGAGTAGTTTCCCAATCGATACCTAACGGATCGCGTGCAGTAAAGGGTCAGACAATAGGAATAAGATTAAATTAATTATTTAAAATACATTGGATTATGAGCAAGACATTAAAACAGCTACTTGAGCGTTTGAACGTAAACGTGAAGGGCGACAATGCTTTGCCTATCACGGGAATCACAGCAGACTCACGTGAAGTAAAAGCTGGTTTTCTTTTCATAGCAGTGAAAGGATCGGCAGTTGATGGACATGAATATATTGGTAAAGCGATCGAACAAGGAGCATCAGCTGTTCTTTGTCAGACGCTTCCGCAAGAAATAAATAAAGATGTTACATATGTATTAGCTGAAGATAGCTCCGATGCATTGGGTAAAGTTGCCTCGGCATGGTTTGGTTATCCTTCAGAAAAGCTTAAGCTGACAGGTGTTACGGGTACAAACGGTAAAACAACGATTGCTACATTGTTGTATAAATCTTTTCGTGCTATGGGGCATTATGCGGGCTTGCTTTCTACTGTCTGTAACTACATTAATGATGAAGCACATGAAGCTACACATACCACACCGGATGCGATTACTCTAAATAGTTTACTTGCACAGATGGTCGATCAAGGCTGTGAATATGCATTTATGGAGGTTAGTTCTCATTCGGTTGATCAAAATAGAATCAGCGGTCTGAAGTTTGCGGGAGGTATTTTTACAAATCTGACACGCGATCACTTGGATTATCACAAAACAGTTGATGCTTATCTGAAAGCGAAAAAGAAATTCTTTGACGGACTGGGAAAAGATGCTTTTGCGATCACAAATCTTGACGATAAAACAGGAATGGTGATGCTTCAGAATTGTAATGCTCATAAGTTTACCTATTCTTTAAAAACTCTGGCAGATTATAAAGGTCGCATTCTTGAAAACCATTTCGATGGAATGACCCTCGAAGTGAACAATATCGAAGCTGTTCTTCCATTTGTTGGTGTATTCAATGCCTATAATCTTCTGGCTGTGATCGGAGCTGCAAATCAGCTTGGTAAGTCTGTTCAAGAGATGCTTGTAGCCTTGAGTACACAGCGTGCGGTATCCGGTAGATTTGAAACACTTCGTTCTACTCGTGGTTATACTGCAATTGTAGACTATGCTCATACACCTGATGCACTAACGAATGTTCTTAATGCTATTCATGAAGTTCTAAGTGGTAGTGGACGTGTGATCACGGTTGTTGGTTGTGGAGGTAACCGCGACAGAGGTAAACGTCCGATTATGGCTAAAGAAGCTGCAAAACAAAGTGACCGTTTGAT
>JBOFXU010000326.1:0-3385 GCA_051654305.1 Bacteroidales bacterium
GCATCACCTTCTCAGAGTATTTTTCATACAATGCTCTTAATGCAAGAGAGATCAGGTAATAACTCATAAGGAGTGCCGAAAGACGAGCCAGCGTATGGCGCAAAAGTTCCGCCACATCAAACGACCCGATATGAATCAGTTGTCCTACAAACAAAGCCACCGCATAAATACCCACAAGCGGATAGAAGTAATTCTCCACAAACGTACGCGGATCCGCATCACGTGCCGTAGACAAAGCCACCGTACGTGATTTAAAAAGTGAGATAAACGTATCTGCAATATTCTTATACATGTTCCGGGCGTTATTTAATCGCATTTTTATAGGGTTTCATTTGACTAAATTTCCGTATCCCTCTGAGATAAAAATCAATCAGCAAAGAGCCTTTGTACTGCGATGGGATACTTTTTCTTTTGCGCAGCTGCTCATTCTGATTTCGTTTGCTTCTGTATCTGTGGCGGGTCTGATAAAAGTCCCTCACAGCACACAAGACGGCTTTAGCATTGGCTCTTTCTCCGGTCACAAACATCTTCGTGGCTGCCACCAGATCCAGAAAAAAACGGGCAAGCAACACGCGCCGGCATATCCACTTCGGCTCGTTCTTATAAAGCATAAGCAGATTGTTCCGAAAATTCAGGTACGTCTTGCGGGGACTCTCCTTCTGCAGGGTTGCCCCTCCCAGGTGGTAGACTGTGCTCGATGGGATAGCAACAATATCGTAGCCGCGTGCCCACAATCTCCAGCAGTAATCAATCTCTTCCATATGGGCAAAAAAGCTTGCATCCAACCCTCCCATACTCTTAAAAAGAGCTGTACGGGTAAGCAAGGCTGCTCCCGTTGCCCAAAAAACTGGCATCACCGTTTCATACTGCCCTTGATCTTTCTCCAGCACATGAAACAAACGTCCTCGGCAAAAGGGATAGCCCCAGCGGTCAATAAAGCCACCGGCAGCACCCGCATGCTCAAACATCTCCGGGTCACGATCCGACCGGATCTTCGGCTGACAGGCTGCTGTCAACGGATGCGACTCCATATAAGTATATAACGGAGCCAGCCAGTTCTCGCTCACGCGCACATCCGAATTTAATAACAAAACATATTCTTCCTCGATTTGTTCGATCACCTGATTATACCCTCCGGCAAATCCATAATTCCGATCAAGGCGAACCACCCCGACCGATGGAAATTCAGATTGAAGCATCTCGATAGAATCATCATCCGAGCCATTGTCTGCCACATATATATCAGACAAACTCGGATCAGTATATGCAACCACAGAAGGAAGGTATTTTTTCAACAAATCCCTTCCGTTCCAATTCAATATTACGACAGCTATTTTCTTCATGCTTTTTTGTGCTTCCATCTTTTGTGGCTCCAGAGCCAGTATGCCGGACTACGACGGATGGTATTCTCCATCATTCGGGTATATGTCTCGGTAATATAAAAAGGAGCCTCCTCCTTCGGTTTATCGGTGATCAAAACATACTCACCGCTATAACATCCCCTTTTCACATGCGTAATATCGAGATAAACCACGGCATAATCGCCCTTCTTACTGATCTTCTCAGGCCCGATTAATACGGGTGTCTCCTGATTGAGAAAAGTAGTCCAGTAGTGAATATTCCCTACCGAGGGAGTCTGATCTGCCATAAATCCCATAAAGAAAGGTTTTCCACTCTCCTTGATATTTCGGATGGCTCTTAACGTGTCTGCTTTCGGCACCCCCACCGATCCCCATTTCTGACGGATTTTCAGGTAGAAGCGATCAAAGAACTTATTATTCAGCGGACGATAGAGCTGCACTGCCACACACTCCTCCTTCTGATAGAGTGTCAGCGAAGGAATCCACTCCCAGTTTCCGTAATGACCCAGACAAAGCACCACCGATCTCCCCTGACCCAGAAAGCCATCAATCAGCTCCGGATTCTTAAAGGTGATTCTTTGGGCAATATCCTCACGCGTCATATCCAGAAGTTTTATACTCTCAAAAAATGAGTCGCAGAGATACAGGTAAAAATCCCGCTCTATCTTCCGACGCTCCTTTTCCGTCAGTTCAGGAAAGGCGTTTGTCAGGTTCCCCCGTACCACTTTTTTACGGTATCCGATCAACGTGTACATTAAAAAACGCACAACGTAAGACAATATATATAAGAACCTTAAGGGGAGTTTAGAGAGAAACCAAAAGATCCCCGACAGTAAATAGTCTAAGACTTTCGACATGATCATAGTTTTGATGAGCAACAAAGATAAAAAAGTCCGCTGATTTTGTTTGCATTTACAAACAAAAAAGCGGACTTTTTATAATTATCATTTAATTAACAATGCAGTTTTATCCTCATTGAATTCACCCAGAGTAACGCTCTCCACACGATTCGAAAGTTCCTCTCTGAAAGGAATCTCTACCTTAATGTAGTTTTCCGTAAACCCGTGCATCAATTCGCCCTCTTTGGCGTGTTCAAATAAAACCTTGTGTTCTGTTCCTGTATATTGTGCATAAAAGGCCTGCGTCTTCTCGTCCGACAGATCCAGCAATCGCTTGCTTCGCTCCTGCTTCTCTTTCGCCGAAACCACATGATCAATCTTCAATGCCATCGTTCCGGGACGTTCCGAATACGAAAAAACGTGCAACTGCGATATCGCCAGCCCTTTAATAAACTCATATGCCTCTTCGAACAATTCCGGAGTCTCGCCCCTTGTTCCGACAATCACATCCACTCCGATAAACGCATGAGGCATCACCTCTTTCACTTTTGCTACTTTCGAAGCAAAGAGTGCCGTATCGTAGCGGCGGCGCATAATCTTCAGCACCTCGTCCGAACCTGACTGCAATGGAATGTGGAAGTGTGGCGCGAAACGCTTCGATGTCGCCACATACTCTATAATTTCATCCGTCAGCAAATTCGGCTCAATCGACGAAATCCGGTAACGCTCGATTCCCTCCACCTGATCGAGTGCTTTCACCAGATCAAAGAAAGTTTCGTTGGTCGATTTCCCGAAATCCCCGATATTCACTCCCGTGAGTACAATCTCTTTTCCGCCCTGTGCAGCCACCTCTTCGGCCTGCTTCACCAGTTCGGCAATCGTTCCGTTACGGCTTTTTCCACGTGCAAAAGGGATCGTGCAATACGAACAGTAATAATCACATCCATCCTGCACCTTCAGGAAGAAACGCGTACGGTCACCCTGCGAACACGACGGCACAAAACGGTCTATATCTTTCGTTTTTGTCGTCAGAAATACCCCCTTCGACTTTTTCTCCAGAGATTCAATATATTGTAAAATATCCAGCTTCTGATCAGCACCCAAAACAAGGTCCACCCCTGCTATCTCAGCAATCTCTTCCGGCTTCAGCTGTGCATAACACCCTGTCACCACAATGAAAGCCCC
>JBOFXU010000327.1:0-15200 GCA_051654305.1 Bacteroidales bacterium
AAACGTTCATTTAAATGAAAATATATTTTCAAACGTATGAACCGGCACGTTGATAAGAATGAAAATTCGTAATCATTCGTATCAACTCTGCAGTAGCTTTATTCAAGAATGATTTGAAATGAGGCAAAAAAAAAGTCACTAAGTTCAATAATGAATTTAGTGACTTTTGGTGATCGCGACAGGATTCGAACCTGTGACCCACAGCTTAGAAGGCTGTTGCTCTATCCAGCTGAGCTACGCGACCATCCTTGATTGTGAGTGCAAAGATAGGTGTTTATTTTAAAATTGCAAACTTTCAGCGAAACTTTTTTCAAACAACTTTCGTTTATACGGTATATGAAACACTGTTTTTGCATTTATTCATTAACTTTGTAGCGAAAATAAATTCTTATGGTTATGCACAAAAAACTGTTTTACTATTCTCTGTCATTCCTCACTATGGCAGCAGTAGTATCATCATGTACTTCAGAAAAATCAACACTTACTTATTCGCCGGAAGAATCAAAAATGATTCTCATTTCTGACTCGTCATACGAAGAAGATCCGGAAATGACAGCTCTCATCGCACCTTACAAACTAAAGATGGATAGCATTATGACCGAAGTAATCGGGCATTGTGACGAAACTATTGATTCCAGAAATTATGATAGCGGACTACCTCCGTTTGTAACAGACATCATGCGTAGCCAGGCTGAAAAAGTAACTGGAGAGAAAGTCGATGTAGCTCTTGTAAATCTGGGTGGATTGCGCAGTCCATTATATAAAGGAGATGTCACTATTGGCTCAATCTTTTCTATTTTCCCGTTTGAGAACGCACTAACACTTATCACAGTGAAGGGAAAAGACCTCAAAGCCCTTTACAAAGTGGTAGCCGAACGCAAAAGGCTGGCGGTTACAGTCCTCCCGAATATTGTTGACAATAAGGAGTACCGTCTTGCAACGATTGATTACCTGGTAGATGGAAATGACAATGCATCAGCATTGAAGTCTGCTACAAACCGTACAGATACAAAAGTTCTGCTACGCGATCTGATCATCGATTATTACCGTTCAACTCAAAAGAAATAGACACACAACTTCATGAAACATTTATTATTAAGCATATGCCTGCTATTTTCGTTATCTGCCTTAGCGCAAAACGAAGACAAATTAGTGATCCTGCACACAAATGACACTCATAGCCAGATTGAAGCTTTCGGAGAACAGGCTGGCGATAACAAAGGAAAAGCCGGATTGGCTCGCCGTGCAACTGCCATCAAGCAAATTCGCAAAGAGTACAAGAATGTTCTGTTACTTGATGCTGGTGATTATATCCAGGGAACGCCCTACTTCAACCTTTTCAACGGTGAACTGGAGATAAAGGCAATGAATATGTTGGGCTACGATGTGGCGACTCTCGGAAACCACGAATTCGACAATGGTGTTAATTTCCTGGCGAATATGCTGAAAAGCGCAAAATTCGACATCATTTCAGCAAATTACGATGTTTCGAAGACAGCGCTGAAAGATCTGATCAAACCATACGTTATTAAGGACGTTAACGGGATTAAGGTGGGGATTATCGGGCTGAACATTAAGCCTGACGGACTGATTTCTGACAAAAACTTTGAAGGCATTCGTTTTCTGAGTCCGATTGAACAAGCCAACAACTACGCAAAAATGCTGAAAGAGGAAAAAAAGGTGGATCTGGTAATCGTACTAAGTCACCTCGGATACCAAAGCGACCCGAATTTCAGTGATAAAAAAGTGGCCGAAGCTACCCGCAATGTGGATATATTTGTCGGAGGACACTCACACACATACCTTCCTGAAGCAACTAAGATTAAGAATATGGACGGACAAACCGTACTTATCACTCAATCAGGAAGTAAAGGCATGAATCTCGGTAAAATTATATATACCGTTTTTAAGAAATAAAATACGGGGAGGATATCTTAGGATATACTCCCCTTTTTTTTCATAAAAAGTCCTGACCTAAAGAGCATATAACAAGCTTTTTCTTATTTTTGTGCTATCATACACTAAACTTGTAATTATTTTCAGATTGCTTGTTTATATCAAAAATCAACTTGATTAATTATGAATAAACCTGCTATATATTTCATAGGTGCCGGAGGCATAGGAATGAGCGCCTTAGTTCGCTACTTTCTTGCTAAAGATTATTTCGTTGCCGGTTACGACAAAACACCTACAGCATTGACGGATGCTCTGATCGAAGAGGGGGCTCAAATACATTTCGAAGATAATGTAGATCTAATTCCTGAATACTGCAAGGACAAGGAAAATACACTTGTCGTTCGTACACCAGCTGTACCGATGTCACACTCGGAACTTACCTGGTTTGAGAATCAGAATTTCAAAATATTAAAACGCGCTCAGCTATTAGGCGAAATTACAAAAATGTCGCGTGGATTATGTGTCGCAGGAACACACGGTAAAACAACGACCTCGACTATGCTTGCCCACATTCTGAAAGAGTCACATGTGGATTGTAATGCATTCTTAGGGGGAATCGTTAAAAACTATAGTAGCAATTTACTTCTATCGGGCCACAGTGACCTGACAGTAATTGAAGCTGATGAATATGACCGATCATTTCATTCTCTTCATCCCTACATGGCGATCATTACCTCAACAGATCCTGATCATTTAGATATTTATGGAACAAAACAGGCTTATTTAGAAAGTTTTGAACATTTCTCTTCATTAATATGTTCTCACGGTATACTGGTTGTAAAACAAGGACTTGAATTTACGCCAAAAACTAAGGAGGGAGTTCGTATTTATACTTACTCAACGGAAAGCAATGCTGATTTTCATGCTGATAATATCCGTATTGGTAACGGAACTATTCTTTTTGATTTCATATCTCCTCTCGGAAATGTAACTGACATTGAATTGGGTGTCCCTGTTTGGATTAATATTGAGAATAGTATTGCTGCAATGGCAATTGCTCAGCTCAACGGTGTAACAGCCGATGAATTGAGAAAGGGAGTAAAAAGTTATCTGGGAGCTAAACGTCGTTTTGACTTCTGGGTAAAGGATGATGAAAAAGTTTTGATAGATGATTACGGACATCACCCCGAAGAGGTAAAAGCCAGCATTCGCTCGGTGAAACAACTTTTTGAAGGACGCAAAGTTACAGTGATCTTCCAGCCTCACCTATACTCAAGAACAAGGGATTTTTATCCTGAATTTGCCGAGGCGCTTTCGCAAGCTGATGAGGTAATCCTTCTGGATATCTATCCTGCGAGAGAAGAACCGATAGAGGGGGTAACTTCTGATCTGATCTTCGATCTGATTCATTCTTCCAATAAAGTGAGAGCATCGAAAGAAAATCTGCTCAACTTATTAAGTGAGAGAAAAACAGACGTACTTGTCACTCTTGGCGCTGGAGATATTGACACTTTATTGCCACGGATACAAAAAACAATAGAACGATAATGAAAAAATTTCTGCAAATTTTAGCATTCACATTTCTATTTTTATATCTGATCTCTTCGCTCGTTTTTGCACAGATAAGAGTGAACGAGAAAGTCTGTCGCGAGTTCGTAATTGAACTTCGTGATAGTTCTCGTATGCACCTGTTATCAACTGCCGAGGCCAGAAGGATTGTTAAGCATAACAACCTCTATCCTGTAGGCAAATCAATCGACAAAGTTGATCTTGACGGAATAGAAAAATGTCTGCAAGAAATGAAGCAGGTAAAAAATGTAGCTTGTTATCGTTTACCTGGCGGAAATATTAAAGTGGAAATTGAACAACGCACTCCACTGCTTCGGGTCATAAGCCCTTCTGGTAGCTACTTCATAGACGTTGAAGGCCGTGATATGCCTATATCTCGTGTTCAGTCGGTTTATTTACCTGTAGCAACGGGCAATATTCCCCGGGAATATGCCTCTCGTGAGCTTTACAAAATTGCGCTGTTTTTGCAGAACAATAGCTTCTGGGATGCACAAATTGAACAAATCGTTGTTCAGGACACAACAAATATAATGCTCATTCCTCGCGTTGGAAGTCACACCATTCATCTGGGAAGAGCTGAGAATCTGGAGTCCAAATTCAAGAAATTAAAACGACTATACGATGACGGATTTCCCGAAATCGGATGGAACAAATATCGTTCGGTTGATTTGAGATTTAAAAATCAAGTTATCTGTTCAAAGTAAATAGAGAAAACTTATGAAACTTGACAATTATTTTGCAGCTTTTGACCTGGGGACTTCTAAAATTGTAGGAGTAATCGGTCAGCGCAATAGCGATAACACAATCACTATTCAGGCTATCGAAAAAGAGGATTCTCTTTCATCTATCAAAAGAGGATGTATTCAAAACCTTGATGAGGTAGCCACTAAAATAAAACGAATAATTCGTAAACTAAATAACCAGGTTCAACCTGAAATCGAACGTGTATATGTAAGTATCGGCGGACAATCTGTTCGCTCTATTGATTGCACATCGACCCTGTTTTTTGGTGCTGAAAATGTAATCAACGAAGCTACTCTCGAGCAACTGGTAACGAATAGCCGCAACCAACAACCCGAAAGTGTAGAAGTACTCGATATTGTAGAGAATTTCTTTCAGGTGGATGACAAAAAAACAAGGAATCCACTGGGTAAAATAGCATCTGAGGTGGTAGCAAGCCATAAAGTGATTATTTCGCGCCCGGCTTTATACAAGAATATTCTTAAATGTTTTGAAGATAAAGTAGATATCGAGATCGTTGACACTATTCCTTCGGCTTTAGCAGCTTCGGCAGCTATCTTGTCTGACGAAGAGATGTCTCGTGGATGTGTACTTGTTGATTTTGGTGCCGGAACAACAACAGTTACTATATTCAAAGATGGAGTTTTAGCTCACACGGCAGTAATTCCTTTTGGAGGTCAGCATATCACTATGGATATAGCATCGCTGGGACTAACTGAAATTGATGCAGAGAAACTAAAGCTATCTCAAGGAAGTGCTCGTTTTGAGGATACGGCTGACAATAAGATCCTCAGACAACAAGTGGCTACAGCAAACGATGGCACACGTATCGAACTGCAAAAACTTCACCATGTGATCGAAGCCCGCATCGAGGAAATCCTGTTGAATGTTGGTGCTCAAATCGATGAATCGGGATTCTCACGCCACCAACTGGAAGCAGGCATTATCATCATCGGTGGGGCATCTCAGCTGAAAAACCTGCCATCATTCATTACTGAGAAATTAGGTATGGATGTAAAGAAAGGGATTTTACCGAAAACAATTTCGGTAGCAAATGCCGAAGTAGGTGCATTATCGGGACTTAATATTGTTGCCGGACTACTTATGCTTGCCGAAGCAAATTGCTCTGCGTATGTAGCACCTCCGGTTGTTGAACCAGTAGTTGTTAAGCCAGTTGAACCGGAATATTTCACTCCTGCAACAGAGAGTTCAAGCGAACCTGCGACTGCTCCACGAACAGTCGAAGAACCTAAAAGAACTACTTCCCGCAATGATGAGGAAGAAGATGAAAATCAGAAAAGAAAGAAAAAACAAAAAGGTAGTTTCTTAGAAGGTATCGGAAGACTCTTTTCTGTAGACGATTAATTGAATAACCAGGTTAAATAAACATACTTCTGCGTATGGATCAAGATATAATGGACTTCCAGTTCGGTAGAGCTGCCAATACAATTATAAAAGTATTAGGTGTCGGTGGTGGTGGCGGAAACGCTGTAACCCATATGTTTCATCAAGGCATTCACGATGTTTCTTTTGCATTGTGTAATACTGATCAACAGGCACTTAACAAATCACCGATTCCTCACCGTATTCAGTTGGGTAGATCAATTACCGAAGGATTAGGTGCTGGAAACAAACCCGAAATTGCCCGACAAGCTGCCGAAGAGAGTGAAGACGAAATTCGCGACTTGCTGGATGATGGTACCAAAATGGTATTTATTACAGCCGGTATGGGGGGAGGAACAGGAACAGGTGCTGCTCCTGTAATCGCTCGTATTGCCCGCTCAATGAATATTTTGACGGTCGGAATCGTTACGATCCCTTTCTATTGGGAGGGTGCTCCTAAAATTATTCAGGCTCTTAACGGAGTTGAGGAGATGAGTAAGTTTGTTGATGCCCTTCTGGTTGTCAACAATGACCGCTTGTATCAGATCTATCCAAAACTTCTGGCGAAGGAAGGATTTGCCAAAGCCGATGACACACTGAGTGTTGCTGCCAAAAGTATTGCCGAAATCATCACGATCGAAGGTTATATCAACCTCGACTTTGCCGATGTACGCACAACTCTTAAAGATGGTGGTATCGCTATCATGAGTACAGGTACAGCAACCGGTGAGAAACGTATTACGAAAGCGATAGAAAACGCCCTTCACTCTCCGTTGTTGAACAACAACGATGTGTTTAGTGCGAAACGTATCCTGATCAACTTCACATTTAATGATGTGATCATGGAAGAGTTGAAGGAAGTAAACGAGTTCATGGAGAAATTCAGCAATGAAATTAACGTGATCTGGGGTGCGAATATCGACGAAAACGTGGGCGATGAAGTGAAGGTATCACTACTTGCTACCGGATTTGACCTGTCTAACGTTCCGGGTATCCTTGAGTACAGAACAAAAAGAACTCAGGAGGAACTGGAGGAAGAAGATCGTCAAAGAGCCGAAGCCGAACGCAAAAAGCAGGAAAACATGGAACGTATTGCCAAAGTATACGGTCCGAGTGTTTCATTCAAGCTTACACGTCGCTCCAACCCGATTGTGCTTTCAACTGAACAACTGGATGACGAAGATATCATCCGTCTGATGGAAAATAATCCGACCTATTCACGTGGTGCTGAAGTGACCAACTCTATCAAAGAGGCGCTGAGTGAAAAAGAAAATTCAGCGGGTGCTATAGACAATATTACAATCACATTCTAAAAGATACATATACATAAACGTTATGAGTTTATTTGATCAAATCAGTGAAGACATCAAGAAAGCGATGTTGGCAAAAGACGCAATCGCTCTTCAGACTCTTCGCGGAGTAAAAAAAGAATTTATTGAAGCTAAAACAGCAAAAGATGCTCAGGGAGAACTTACCGACGAAATGGCGACTCGCATTTTGACAAAAATGGTAAAGCAACGTAAAGACGCTGCTGAGATTTTCCAGACTCAAAATCGTCAGGATCTGGCTGATGGAGAAATTGCTGAGGTTGCTATCATCGAAACTTATTTACCTAAACAGATGACTGATGCTGAGCTTGAAGCTGCATTGAAACAGATCATCGCTGAGCTGGGGGTGACCTCTGCTAAGGAGATGGGTAAAGTGATGGGCGTTGCCAGCAAACAACTTGCCGGAAAAGCTGAAGGAAAAGCTATTTCTGCGAAGGTTAAAGCTCTTCTATCATAAGCAAATTTACTTCAAATCAATACTAAAACCTCACATATGGAAACATTGTGAGGTTTTTTTTATCCAAATTCAAACAATTCATTTGGAATCATCATTCTTTTTGTTAGTTTTGCATCATTCCAAATAAGCAAGGTACAACTCTTTTTTTTGCACTTTGTTTGAACAACTTCCTTCCGGAAGTTTTTTACATAGATATTCATAATTACAAAATAAAGTACATGATGAAAAAAATTAGAGCAGCCATCGTAAGCTATGGCAATATCGGTAAATATGTATTTGAAGCTCTTGAAGCAGCTCCTGATTTCGAAATTGCAGGGGTAGTTCGTCGCGATGCAACTGGTGCAAAACCGGCTGAACTGGCTAATGTTCCTGTTGTTGATTGTATCAAGAAACTGGAAAACGTTGAGGTAGCTATTCTTTGCTCGCCAACACGTCAGATCGAATCATACGCTAAAGAAATTCTTGCATTGGGTATCAATACTGTTGATAGCTATGACATCCACGGTGGTATCGTTGATTTACGTCGCGAATTAGGAAAAGTGGCTAAAGAAAATAACGCAACTGCTATTATCTCTGCCGGATGGGATCCAGGTTCTGACTCGGTTGTACGCGCTCTTCTTGAAGCTGTTGCACCAAAAGGAATCACGTACACCAACTTCGGTCCGGGGATGTCTATGGGTCACACGGTGGCTTGTAAGGCTATCGAAGGAGTAAAAGAAGCTCTTTCTATGACTATCCCATTAGGAACAGGTGTACACCGCCGCATGGTATATATCGAGGTAAAAGAAGGATATGATTTCGCAAGTGTTGCTGCAGCTATCAAAGCGGATGACTATTTCGCGCACGATGAAACTCACGTAATGCAAGTGGAGTGTGTAGATGCACTTAAGGATATGGGACACGGAGTGAACCTTGTTCGTAAAGGAGTATCCGGAAAATCACAAAACCAGATGTTTGAATTTAACATGCGCATCAACAATCCTGCCCTTACAGCTCAGATCCTGGTAGCTGTGGCACGTGCGACATTCAAACAAGTTCCGGGGGCTTATACAATGATTGAAATCCCTATGATCGATATGCTAATCGGTGATCGCGAAGATTTGATCAAACGTTTAGTATAAAATATAACAAATATTACTGTTACGAGTTGTATATTTGCAGAATGTGAATATACAACTCGTTTTTTATTTAAACCCTTAAAATTTATGCTTTCATATATTACCTGGACGGTTCATCCGGCTATTTTCTCATTTTTTGGGAGGGAAATCAGATGGTACAGCTTAATGTTTGCTCTCGGTTTCTGGATTGGTTATAAAATCGTTGAACGAATGTTTAAAAAGGACGGTGTTCCTGAAAACTGGTTAGACTCTCTCTTTCTGTATGTTTTTGGAGGAACGGTAATCGGAGCTCGTCTGGGTCACTGTCTGTTCTACGATCCAGGCTACTATCTGTCTCATCCCCTGGACATGCTTAAAGTTTGGGAAGGTGGATTAGCCAGTCATGGTGGTGCTATCGGTATTGTGATTGCCATACTCATCTATTCCCGGAAAGTGACACATCGCAATCCGCTCTGGACGTTTGACCGCTTGGTTGTTCCTGTGGCACTTGTTGGAGCAATGATTCGTATCGGTAACCTGATGAACCATGAAATTTATGGATTCCCGACTGATCTTCCATGGGGCTTTCGTTTTATTACGAACCTCGGGCAATGGCAGGCTGGAGCTGAACCGATCTTCTCTGCGCCATCTCATCCGACACAGATCTACGAATCGTTATTCTATCTCTTCACCTTCGTTGTTCTGATGTACATGTACTGGGTGAAGAAAGCATACCAGAAACAAGGTTTAATTTTCGGAACGTTCCTGCTCGGCATCTTCGGATCTCGTATATTTATGGAAATTCTGAAAAACAACCAGGAAGCTTTCGAAGATTCAATGCTTCTGAATATGGGACAAATCCTAAGTATTCCTTTTGTAGTTTGGGGTACTTACCTTGTGATCAGAGCACTTAAACATGCAAAAAAATAATCTACATACAACAAAAGGAGTCTGTCACCTCATCTGAGAACAGACTCCTTTTGTTATTTATGAATCCGAATGTACGGTAACAAAAAAAAAGAGATCATTCCCGAAGGGGAACGATCTCTTTTTTTTATTTATTTCTTCTTGTGACTGATTAGTCCACCACCAACCACACGATCTCCGATATAGAGAACTGCAGATTGCCCTGGTGTCACGCCACTTGCATCATCGTGATCAAATAGGATAAAGATTCGATCTTCCTCTATTTTATCCACACGACATGCGATGAGTTTGCTGCGGTAACGAATACGAATCAGCAAATTCGGATCATTTAATTTATCGATATTCGGAATATTCGTATGCTCGATAATCATTGAGTGAGCCGTCAACTCCTCTTTCTTTCCAAGCATAATCGTATTCTTCAGCGGATTAATTTTCAACACAAAAGCCGGATATCCTAATGCTATATTTAGTCCCTTGCGTTGCCCTACGGTGTAGTATGGAAACCCTTTATGGAATCCTAACTTACGCCCCTGATTGTCTACAAAATGACCCTGACCGATCGTCTCGTCAATTTCCGGCATCTGTTCTTTAAGAAATTCGCGGTAGTCACTCTCCACAAAACAGACCTCCATACTCTCCGATTTCTTGGCTTTCTCTACAAATCCACGATTAAACACATACTCGCGAACCTGCAGTTTAGTCATTCCTCCAAGCGGGAACAAAGTTCTTTTGAGCTCCTTTTGTCCAAGTCGCCATAGGAAATAAGACTGATCTTTCGTCGGATCGAGTCCTTGTTCGATGTAGAACACTCCCTCCTCTTCCACAATCTGAGCATAATGTCCCGTTGCTACATAATCGCAGCCCATCTCATCTGCCAGTTGCTGGAGATACTTCCACTTGAAGAAGATATTACACATCACACACGGATTAGGAGTTCTCCCTCTGAGGTATTCATCAATAAAATCCTTTACGACCACCTCTTTAAACTCATCCCGCACATCTAATACATGATGCGGAAATCCAAGTTTATCGGCAAGTTCCTTCGCTTCGATGACATAATCCGGTTGCTCCTGTCCGTAAAGGGCAAATTTGGAAGGAGCATCCCACATACGCATGGTCACTCCCACTAACTCATACCCCTTTTCCTGGAGCATCATACACACGGCAGAACTATCGATTCCGCCACTCATTCCAACTAATACTTTCTTCTTTTCCATCTTTCGCTCAATTGCAAATTGAAGGTTTGCTTTTAGTTAATTATCCATCTTCTATAAGATGGTATCTCGTTTATTATTCCTGATCCAGGCCAAGAACAATTTGATTTAGAATATCCACAGCCTGCTCCACCGAAGTAATATGTGAAATCGTCATAGAACGTTTCCCTTTGTTCTCCTTCAGCTGGCAATATCTCGGATTATTAGCCATATACATCAGCACACCGCCAAACGCAGGCGACTGGTAATAGGCTGAATCGAGGTTCGATACGAAATGGATGATCATCTTACTGTTTTTCAATATGATTTTCTCCATTCCCAGACGTTTCGCCAGACGGCGCAAACGAACGACCCGAATCAACTCTTTCCCCGATTGCGGAATTTTACCAAAACGGTCTTCCAACTGTTTTACAAAGATATCAATATCCCGCTCATTTTCCATACTATCAAGGTCCCGATATAAAGAAATTCGTTCCGTATCGCTCGGAATGTAGTCACTTGGGAACAATAACTCCAGATCCGACTCTACAACGCAATCCGAGACATAGCTCAGGTTCGTATCTGATTCCGATTTCTCATCTTCGTACAAGTCACTGAATTCATCCACGCGTAACTCATGCACGGCTTCCTGCAAAATCTTCTGATATGTCTCGTATCCCAGATCCGCAATAAATCCGCTCTGCTCTGCTCCCAGCATATTCCCTGCCCCGCGGATATCCAGATCCTGCATCGCAATATGTATTCCACTACCCAGATCCGAGAAGTTCTCGATGGCCTGCAAACGGCGTCGCGACTCCTGAGAGAGCTGGTGCAAAGGTGGTGCCACCAGATAGCAAAACGCTTTCCTGTTACTTCTGCCGACACGCCCGCGCATCTGATGCAAATCACTCAACCCAAAGTTCTGAGCGTTATTGATGATTATTGTATTTGCATTCGGAATATCGATACCCGACTCCACGATCGTAGTAGCAATAAGCACATCGAACTCATAATTCTGAAAGTCAATGATGGTCTGTTCGAGCTCCTCAGGTTTCATCTGCCCATGCCCCACCCTCACGCGTGCATCCGGTACAATCTTACGAATTGTTTCCGCAATCTCAAATAAGGACTGAATACGGTTATTGATAAAGAAAACCTGACCGTTCCGACTTAGCTCAAAATTAATCGCTTCCTTCAGAATATCCTCATTAAAAGTATGCACTTCCGTCCGAATCGGATAACGGTTTGGCGGTGGCGTCTGTATCACTGACAAATCTCGCGCACCCAACAAAGAGAATTGCAACGTTCTCGGAATAGGAGTGGCAGTCATCGTCAATGTATCAACATTTGATCGCATCTGTCGCAATTTCTCCTTCACCGACACACCAAATTTCTGTTCTTCATCAATAATCAGTAAGCCCAGATCTTTAAACTGAACATCCTTACCAATAAGTTTATGAGTACCGATAATAATCTCCGGAGTTCCCTCCTTCAGTCCCTGAAGTAATTTACGCACATCGCCGGCCTTACGCGCACGACTCAGATAATCAATCTTTACAGGAAAATCTTTTAAGCGCTCACTAAAACTTTTATAATGCTGATAAGCCAACACCGTAGTCGGCACCAACACTGCCACCTGTTTGCCATCAGTAGCTGCTTTGAATGCCGCACGTATCGCCACCTCCGTTTTACCAAAGCCCACGTCTCCGCAGATCAGACGGTCCATCGGCCGTTCACCCTCCATATCTTTCTTCACCTCAGCCGTACTCTTCAACTGATCCGGAGTATCCTCATAAATAAACGAAGCCTCAAGCTCCTGCTGCATATATCCATCCGGAGAATAACTGTATCCCTTCTCCTGTTTTCGTTGAGCATAGAGTTTGATCAGATCACGGGCAATATCCTTGACCTTGTTCTTCGTCTTCTCCTTCATCTTCTCCCAGGCTCCCGAACCAAGCTTATTCACACGAGGAGGTTCGCCTTCCTTTCCTCTGTATTTCGACAATTTATGCAACGCATGAATACTCACAAATATAATATCATCGTTCAGATAGGTCAGCTTGATCATCTCCTGCAAACGGCCATTCTGCTCACTTCTCACCAAACCGCCAAACCGTCCTACACCATGATCGATATGCACCACATAATCGCCAAGTTCAAACTGCATCAACTCTTTCAGCGAAAGAGCCAGTTTCCCCGAACGCGCCTGATCACTCTTCAGATTATACTTGTGAAAACGATCGAAAATCTGGTGATCCGTAAAGAAACAAACCTTATGATCCTTATCCACAAAGCCCTCATGCAAAGTATTGAGCACGGTATCAAAAGGCAACGCTTCGCCCTTCTCCCCGAAGATCGCGTGCAAGCGTTCTCCCTGCTTTGCACTATCCGTAAGCAGTGCTATCTGATAGCCGTCATTCAGATACTCCCTGAACGTACGCATCACTAAATCAAAATTCTTATGAAATATGGGCTGCGGAGAGGTATTCACCACAATCTTTGCCGTACCCTGGGGCATAAAACTATGCGTCCCAAATTCGATCCTCCGCAATGCCAGTAACTCCTTCTTAAACAGAATCGGGTCGACCAGCTTGGCTTTTAATCCAGTATCGTAATCGTCCGACAGCATCGCCTGCTCCGAAACCCCCTCTTCAATAATCCCGGTCACCTTATCAGCCACAAACGAAAGATTCTTGATCAGCAATTGCGTATCAGAAGGTAGAAACTCGAGAAACGTAATTCCGCCACCCTCCTTTTTATTCAAGTTGGACACAATCGAAATCTCTTTCACCCGATCGCGCGAAAGCTGACTCTCAATATCGAAAGTACGAATACTCTCAATCTCATTGCCAAAAAAATCAATACGATACGGAAACTCATGAGAAAAAGAGTAGACATCGAGAATACTCCCCCTCACAGCATACTGTCCCGGTTCATACACATAGTCTACCCGTTCAAATCCATATGCATACAAAGTATCCGCCACAAAAGAACTTTCGATCTCCTCCCCCGTAGCAATCCGGATCGTATTCTGACGAAGCGTCTGCTGCGACACAACCTTCTCAGCCAATGCCTCAGGATAAGTTACGATAGCCAGATGTTTCTCTTTTGCCTGTACCCGGGCAGCCACCTCCGTTCGCAATATAGCATTCGCCGGATCTAACTGCCCGTATTTAATCGCCCTCTTATACGAAGAGGGAAAAAACAACAACGTCTCTTCTCCGATCAGCTGCAGCAAGTCATGATACATATATCCCGCTTCCTCCTCATCGTTAAGCACAAAAAGCAAGGGCGCATTCCACGCTCCCTGCAAAGAAGCCAGCATCACCGATGCCGCAGAACCACACAAACCCTCAAAATAGAAATGTTCGTCCTTCTTTTCTTTGATAAGCGATGAAAATGCAACAACGGCACTACTTTTTTTATATTTCGCAAAAAATTCTTTTATCGTCATAATTGTCTGTTTAAGCTACAAGCCACTTATAGTTTCTTTACAAATCAACAGGGTTATTCGTATTTGTAATATTCTGATATATAACACAAAGCACATCTACAATGTTCCTGTTCAGGCAGGCAAAGCCTCTGCCATCAGGCACTGCAGTACCTTCTGCTATCGACCACAAAAGTAGCCTTTTCCAGCCATACATCGTTTTTTATTTAAAAAAGAACGCTTAAAAAATTTGCAGATTCGAAACAAACCCCTATCTTTGCATCGTGTTCAACAAGAACATGGTTTAAGGAGGGATGGGTGAGTGGCTTAAACCACCAGTTTGCTAAACTGACGAGCTGGAAACGGCTCCGGGGGTTCGAATCCCCCTTCCTCCGCAAAAGGGACTAAGATTTTTCTTAGCCCTTTTTTTTTGTGCCCTGCTGTAAAGGCTGCTCTTTTTGGGGATCAACGGATAAACGGATCAAGTCAAAAAGTTGTGGGGGATCCGTGAATAATTTAACTTTGTATCGTTATTAACACACTCTCCTTATTCTGACAAAAATGCAAATATTGAGGCTTTTGGCTTTCTTTTTAATATAGAAAATCAACAAGAAAAGAGAGGGAGTTTGTGGATAAATCATCCATTTTTATGCAAAAAAAGGGTTTCTGCAAGTACATAATGATGCAAATGCAAGTACATTAGAGCGTAAATAGAATTACATTATACCGCACATGTAAGTACACTATACCATTCACAACAAATACTGTAGTATGTATTCGTGCGTACATTATACCGTTTTTTTAAGAAGAACTGTATTTTGCGAGTTTGCAAAACGCACAAAAAAACAACACACTCATTATCAATAATATAAACAAGCAATACTGAGTAGCTTGTAGAGAAATAGAGTCATTGGGATAAAATATATCGCATTCTCAGCGATTAGGATTTTGACATAATGTAAGAAGCCATTGGCATTCCCTATCTAATAAAGCCTTAGATTTAAAAAGGGCTCTGCACGTAAGAACGAATCTTACGATGCAGAGCCCTTTTTTAGAGGATGGATCAGGAACTGGTCCCGAAGCCATTATTTTTTAGCGTACACTTCAGCAATTTTTGCTTTCATATCCTCGCCACGAAGATCACGGGCAACGATTGTACCATCAGGAGCAAAAAGAATG
>JBOFXU010000328.1:0-2797 GCA_051654305.1 Bacteroidales bacterium
ATAAGCCTCACACGGATATTTGACCGAACCTACACAGTAGTCGCTGCGCATGGTTTTAGTGAAAAGAAAGAGGTGTGATTGTCTGGTGATACCTTTGGTGCGGGAAAATTGAGCCACATTGGCATGAAGTTTCTCGAAAGGGATCACTTTTTTACTATTGAACAACATACAGTATTTCACCTCAACCTCTTTGCGTTCGTGATCGACCGTCACTTCGTGGATCATGTGATCGCAACTGCTGAGAAGTAAGTTATGAGGAGCATTCAGATAAGCAACAAGAGCAAGAGTTATTCCGATGAGGAAACTCCACCCGACAGAGGCGGTAAAGCTGATGGCAACGGCTAAGACGATGGCTATGGAGATGTTTACCAGAATCCACGGCCAGAACTTGCGGTTGTACCATTGAATGCGCTGCGCCAGGCTGGGAATAGATTGTGACTTATAGGTCTTTTTCATAATGTATCGTTTTAAGATGAACAAAAGATTTTACTTATTTTGAGATTCTGTATCAGTTTTGCTATATCAAACCAATTAATCGGGTATTTTGTTTTAATTTTGACAAAAAATTTCAGTTTATGAAAAATCAAGGTACTTCGGTGGTTTACCGGTGGAATAATTACTATTTGACTTGTTTGCTACTTGTTTTTATGCTTCTGGCTCTGGCTTTTCTATTTTATTCGAAGACGCTGATGGAGATTGTCCTATTTTTAGGAGTTGGAATCGTGCAGCTTGCGCTCAATCTGACCCTCTTTCGTTTGAAGATAGAGGTACGAAACGAACCCTACCTGAAACTTGGCGGATGGACTCTGCCTATGTCCCGGATTGTTTGTGCGGAAGCGAACAAATACAGACTGAAGATCTATTATCAGGAAATTTCGGGTAATGATTTAAAGGATAAAAGCTTCTATATAAAGAATCCTGCGGATTTTATGCGTGAATGGCAGCTGAAAGAGGCTATTCACTCCGACAGAAATGAGAACGTTTCGTCATAAAGAAAAAAGAAGGAGCCCGGTAAATGATTTACCAGGCTCCTTCTTTTAGTTTTGCCTCACTAATCAGGCATTTGCTTTATCTTTAAGGATACTGATGTAGTCTTCGATCATCTGATCCAGTTGATCTGTATTTTGTAGATTCTTTGTCCAGTATTCAGGAATAGCGCTGTATCCGAGTTTAGCTCCGAGTACACTGCAAGCTACTGCAGCATTGGTATCAGAGTCGCCACCTTCGGCTACTACTTTGAAAAGCCCCTCTTCGAAGGTCATTTCGTTTTTCATTGCCCAAAGTGCAACCGACAGACCTCTGAGGGTGTATGCACGTTTGTTTTCGTCGTCGAGTTCAAGCGAATGAATGGAAGAACTCATTCCTTTCTCAACATACTTGTTCACCTTCGGGTGATAGATATTGGCATACTCGAGGATCTCTTCTTTAGAAAGGATACGATCTTCGTGAATCAGCGAACGAATGATTTGCGACACGATCACACAAGAGCCAACACAACGCGGATCGTAGTGAGTCGTACGTGCAATACGTTCGGCAAAATCGGTTACCTTCGACTTATCCCAGAACATCCATGTTCCGACAATGGAGGTACGCATAAGCGCTCCGTTCGGTGCCGTGATTTTGCCCTCTTTCTCCCAGCGCTGTTTTGCGATCTGGTGAGGATTGTCGAGATAGCCCGGCATTTTCAGTACACTCTGCGTAAAGAATCCGATATCTTTCGGTCCTTTTTTCATCCATTTGTAGAACTCTCCGGCAACATGCGTTTCGTGAAGTTCCTCGTTTTCTATGACTGAATTAAGAATACAGATTACCTGGTCTGTATCATCTGTCCACTCGCCTTTTTTCCAGCGACGACGATACGGATCGTCAATAATATCTGAATAACGCTTTAGTCCCGCAGGATAAGCACTTTTTACTTCTTTGTAATTCATCATCTCGGTTCCCAGACCTAAAGCATCGCCGATAGCCTGACCGTAAATTACGCCTTTAATTTTATCAATAACTTTATCTGTTAGCATGGTTCTCTCAGTAATGAACATGGTTAATATTATAAAGTATCCCTCAAAAGCTGAATACTTCTGTTCTTTGTTCCCAAATATATTGATATTTTTTTAATTCCAAGCAAAACATTGATTTTTTTATTTTAACCTGTCTGAACGACTGTGAGAGCGTATTGATGATATAGATAGCAAAAACAATATTATTGTTAAAATCAGAAAGTGAATATTGTGCTTTTATAGAGATTTGTCTATCTTTATCGCTGTATAAGAACTATGATCTGATTTAATCTTTTTTATTTCGGTGAACTAAATAAAACCAAACAGCCACTATGTCTAATATAGAGAATAATATTTATAGAAACACCTCCTTTTCAGTATCGAGAAAGTTATTTTCTTCTATCGCATGGAAGAGCCTGAATGTCACAGAACGTTCTGTTTTATTTGAACTTCTGGGCATGGCGTGCGATCATGATCTTACACTTACCTTTGAGACGTATCGCTTCAGCAATTTGCCCGGAGAGATTATCGCTACGCAGGCTTATTTGAGTGAATTATTCGGAATGAGCGAAGAGGAGTTACTGACTACTCTGAATCAGCTTCAAGCGATGCAATCGATCCGATTCAGAAATGAAGAGATCGGAAACCTACCCCTTTGGAAAGAAACTCCTAACACGCCTGAGATGGCATTTCCGCATGCTCAAACCATGAAGGAGAATGAGGTTATTGTGATTCAGATCAATCAGACAATCCTCGGGAAAGCTCCTGAAACGGTAGCTGAAGTGGCTCCAAAGATCACT
>JBOFXU010000329.1:0-1851 GCA_051654305.1 Bacteroidales bacterium
TCTTTGTATCTTCGAGAGATATGGTTGCAATATCTATAATTTCACCACTTCTGATTCTGATATTTTCAATACATTCCTTGATAATCGAAAGTGTTTTCAATCCAAGGAAGTCCATTTTCAACATCCCTACGTCCTCAATAAGAGATCCTTCATACTGAGTAACCAGCATCTTTTCTCCTGTTTCCTTGTCATCTGCCGTAGAAATAGGTACGTAGTTCATCAGGTCATCTTTACCAATGATGACCCCACAGGCGTGAACCCCTGTGTTACGAATGTTTCCTTCAAGCATCTGCGCGTATTTCAGTGTGTTGCGCATCACAGGATCATTCGATTCAGCTGCCGATTTCAGTTCAGGAACATAATCGATGGCTGCTTTCAGATTTATCTTCTTTACATCCGGTATTTTATCCGGAACTAATTTAGTTAGTCGGTCAGACTCGCTTAGCGGGAGTTTCTGAACGCGGGCAACGTCTTTAATAGCTGATTTGGTGGCCATCGTACCAAAAGTGATGATATGTGCCACTTTCTCTTTTCCATATTTATCGGTTACCCATTGCAAGACCTGGCCACGTCCGTCATCATCGAAGTCAATATCAATATCGGGCATGGATATACGGTCCGGATTCAGGAAACGCTCAAATAGCAGGTCATATTTAATAGGGTCAATATCTGTGATCCCCAGGGAGTAGGCAACTGCAGAACCTGCCGCAGAACCACGTCCGGGACCAACAGCTACACCCATATCTCTTGCGGCAGCAATAAAGTCCTGAACAATCAGGAAGTATCCCGGGAATCCCATTTTAAGAATCGTGTCCAATTCAAAATCAATACGTTCTTTTTCTTCATCAGTCATATTCGGGTAGCGTTTTTTAGCTCCTTCGTATGTCAGGTATCTCAAGTACTCACCATCATCGCTAAATCCTTCCGGAAGGGGAAAGATCGGCATGATCGCTTCACTGTTGATACTGTAGTGCTCGATTTTTTCTACAATCTCGAGCGTATTTGTTATTGCTTCGGGGATATCCTGAAATATCGAAGCCATTTCCTGCGTGCTTTTAAACCACTCTTGTTTCGTGTAGCGCATACGTCGCGGATCATTCAGATCTGCACCTGTATTCAGACAGATGAGGTGATCGTGAGCTTCTGCATCTTCACTGGTTACAAAGTGAACATCGTTAGTCGCGATAACCTTTACTCCGGTACGTTTAGCAAGCTCCACAATCCCGATATTTACTTCTTTCTGAAGTTTATATACGTTTTGATCGGCATTGTCAGCGTATGTCTCATGACGTTGCATTTCGAGGTAGTAGTCTTCCCCAAATTTTTCTTTGTACCAAAGGACCATTTTCTCAGCTTCGTCAATGTTTCCATTACGAATCATACGTGGGATTTCGCCCCCGAGGCAAGCCGAGGAGACAATAAGTCCTTCTTTATATTTTTCTAAGATTTCTTTGTCGATACGTGGACGTCCATAAAAACCTTCGACCCATGCGATCGAAACAAGTTTCACAAGGTTATGATATCCGGTCTTGTTCTTTGCAAGTAAAATAAGGTGATTCCCCGAAAGGTTTTCTTTTCCTTGTTTGATGTGGCGACCATTTCTGGCTACGTACACTTCACAGCCGATAATACCTTTGAATAGCTTTTTTTTGGTATTCTGAATCTCTTCTTCCTTCTGGTTTATCTCATTGGCTGACGCTCCGTTTTCCTTGATCTCCTTCAGTTCTTTATTCAGAGTTTTCAATTCGCCCTCAACTTTGCCGTTCTTTTTAGAGACATAGTTGAAGAACTCTTTGATCCCGAACATATTTCCGTGATCTGTAATTGCGACTCCGGGCATACCGTCAGCCA
>JBOFXU010000330.1:0-1279 GCA_051654305.1 Bacteroidales bacterium
TTCCCGACGTCGATGAGCAAACTGGATTTGCACGGGGTGTTGCTGCAAGGCAATAAACTGACCACTTATCCGGAATTTATCGCTACTCAGAAGAATCTGAACGTGCTTCACCTGATTGACGAAAATATCTCTGAAATTCCGGCAACGATTGCTACGAACACAAAGCTTCGTTCGCTTGTGCTGAGAGATCTTCAGTTGTCATCTCTGCCTGATGTGTTTGATCAATTGTTCCGTATCTCTACATTAGATATTTCGGGGAACAAAAACATCACGTCACTACCGGCATCGATTCAGCCATTGCAGTTCGGAAATCAGCTTTCTTACCTGCACGGACTGTATGCGAAGAACTGCGGATTTACACAAATTCCTCAGGAGGTGATCTCTTCTAAATTTGTGCAGCTGAATTTGTCGGGGAATCCTTTGACAAGCGTAAGTAAAGCAGATATCGAAGCGATGACAAAATTGGATTGTCTGGAGTTGAATGATATACCATTTACCTCTTTCCCGGTGGTGGAAAAAGAGAACATGCGTATGTTGTCACTGATCAATACAGGACTGACTCCGGCAGATGTAGACCGTACAGGAATGCCGAACCTTTACTCTGTATTCACAAACAGTGAAGGAATCACATCAACGTATGATTTCTTGTTCTTCACGCAGGAACAGTACGATGCGATCTTTGCATCTAATCTGGCTCCTCATTCGTTGAAAGATCTATTGAAATAATTTTATAGGACTATCTTTCTGATTCAGGTCAGAAAGATGGTCCTAACTCTTTTTTTTGAACACTATGAAACGAATATCTATTCTAAGTTTTTTTGTTTTGCTCCTTTTATCTTCTTGCAGTGAAGATGGAGTAAATGAACCTGCTTCCTCGGAAATCAGCTTCTGGAATCAGTCTCATGGTACACGCCTCGGTTTACACGGGAGCGTGAAAGATATTTTGGAGTACAACGAGCAGGAGGGAGAGCGTTATATTCTTTCGGAGATGCAGCTCAATGACGAAGGGAATGTGACCTATTTTCATCCGGTGAATCAGTTTGTCTCAGATCTGCCGCAAAACTACTGGCAGCCTACGGCAAGTCAGTCGTTTAAATATACCTATTCGGGAGGACGTCTGACGGGTATTCGTGTGTCTCAAATGGGAGAGTTGCCAGTAGACTATACCTTTACGTATGGCGGTCATAAACGTTATATCCCACTCCTGTTTCTTGATCTGAAACCACTTTCGCATCTGTTTTTGCAGGGGGTGACTGGAATCGAGTCTTCGGATCATTCG
>JBOFXU010000331.1:0-1238 GCA_051654305.1 Bacteroidales bacterium
GAACAAAAGTGCACAGGTTGAATCCACTCTTCCGCTCTGGCAGACCCCTATTGCTCAGCCGGCAAAAGAGGGAACAGTCACGCTGAAAAACAGCAACGAAGGCATTATCTTCGCTCAACTTACGCAAAGATATCTGCCACTGTTCGACAAGGCTGCAGCTATTAACCAGGGGCTTTCGCTCAAAGTAAGCTACGTACTACCGAACGGAACTCCGGCAAACATCGAAAACATGAAGCAGGGAACAAACTTCACCATGATTGCCGAAGTAAAAAATACAAGTAGTGTCACAGATTATAACAATCTCGCATTGACTCAGATATTTGCTTCGGGTTGGGAGAATCTTAGCACGCGTTACGCAGGCATCAGCGAAACCAAATCCGGATTTGACTATCAGGATATACGAGATGATCGTGTCGCTACTTTCTTCCAGCTCAAAAAAGGAGAAACCAAACGTTTCATGATCCGTCTTCAGGCAGCCTATGCAGGTCAGTTCTATCTTCCTGCTGTACACTGCGAAGCGATGTACGATGCCTCGGTGATTGCTCGTTCGCAGGCAAAACAAATTTCAATTATACGTGAATGATTTTAGATGATTTAAAAAAACACAGGAAGAAGGCTTTTCTCGCAGGAGCCTTCTTCCTGTGCGTTATCATAGCATTGATTCCCTCTTTTGACTTTGACAGACCCACCGGGACTCTCGTCTACAGCCAAGATGGTGAACTCCTTGGAGCGCGCATTGCCGACGACGGTCAATGGCGCTTCAAAATTAACGGCACCATCAATCCGCGGTACGAAAAGTGCCTGATCAACTTCGAGGATCAATGGTTCAGATGGCATCCCGGAGTCAATCCCGTGGCCATTCTGCGCGCTGCCAGACAGAATATAACAGCAGGTCACATTGTCAGCGGCGGGAGCACCCTGTCCATGCAGACCATACGTCTGCTGCGCAGAGCTCCGCGTACCATGCCCGAAAAAGCAAAGGAGATTGCGCTTGCCCTTGCCCTCGAAGCCACACACTCCAAGAATGAAATCCTCAGACTTTATGCCAACAACGCTCCCTTCGGAGGCAATGTCGTTGGTATCGAAGCGGCTTCGTGGCGCTGGTTCGGCCACCGCTCTCAGGATCTCACCTGGGCTGAAAGTGCCCTGCTGGCTGTGCTCCCCAACTCTCCGGGCTTACTGCATCCGGGCAGAAACAGAGACCGCCTGAAACAAAAACGCGATAACCTGCTCAAAAA
>JBOFXU010000332.1:0-8133 GCA_051654305.1 Bacteroidales bacterium
CGATCACCATCCATGCGGTTACCCATTCGTTGATGGATTCGGCATTTCCTTCGGGCAAGAGGTTGAAAAAGCCTTGTGGGGTTCCTTCGATCACCTTTTCGATGCCTCCGATATCGGTTACTAAAGAGATGCTCAGTACAATCAGCCCGACTACAATCATGATCGACTGGAAAAAGTCGGTGATGGATACTGCCCACATCCCTCCGGCAAAAGTATAAACGGTCACAACCGCCGAGGAGATAAGAATGCCCGTAGACAACTCCAGTCCGATGATGAGTTTGAGCAGAATGCCCAGGGCTACCATCTGTGCGGCAATATACCCGACGTAGGTCACAAGCATGAAGCAGGAGGAGATAAATTCGACCTTTTCGCCATATGCCTCCCGAAAGAGATCGGCAATGGTAAGGATGTTTCTTTCATACAGCGGTTTCGCCAGAAACAGTCCGAAGAGGATCAGACAGAGGGTGGCGCCCAGGGGCTCTTCAATTACTCCGATCAGTCCCGATTCCATGAACCGGCCTGCCGCACCGAATATTGTTTCGGCGCCATACCACATCGCAAAAAGCGCGAATGCATTGAAAAAGAAGGGCAGATTGCGCCCTGCATTTACATAATCATCTCCGGTGCGAATGCGCTTGGATGCATAGACACCCACGCCGACCGTGATTACGAGGTAAAGTACAATGAAAGTTATTAACATCTCTGAGAAACATAAATAAAAAGGTGATCAATTCATTTGTAACCCACTTCGGGTGCCTTCATAAAAAAAAGCCCTCCTGATCGGGGTACGACAGGATGAGCCTTGGTTTATTTGGGTGTGCAAAGATATTAAAACTGGGAGGGATACGAACTATTATAAATGTTAAAAATGCGCATAAAAAAAGTGTACCGTCGGCTAAGACCGCCTTTTTATGCATACAAAAGAGAATATCGGAATAAATATTCAATAAATCGGCGGATAAAGGGGCTTTTCTGCATATCCCTCCCTCCCACGCTCTGCAAAAGCCTTAAATCCGGGCTCAGTTATTAACATTTTGTTTATAACGCTAAAGAGAAACAAGCTATCCAAATAGTTGTCAATGCGTTACGTTTTCAACAATTTGTTGATAACCTCACCGGGGGGAGGCCTGCCGCAAACCAGCAGCGGACGGGAGGCGGAGGAGAAAAAGAGGAGTAATTGCCGTTGAATCAAAAATATATCCCGAAATGGGCGTTCTCCTATGGCTATTATTAACAGAATAGTTATTATTTTTGCAAGAAACCTATTTTGATCTGCACAATGAGTATTGACAACGATAATATTGACAACGATAACCTGGACAACGCTTCTTCGGAAGAGGAGTTCGACGGGAATGCACTTACTCCGGAGAGCGAAGGCCATTCGGCTTATAAAGTGCCTCAGGGGGGTCAGGATCTGAAGATACATCTTACGGGAATGTATCAGAGCTGGTTCCTCGATTATGCTTCGTACGTAATCTTAGAGCGTGCGGTGCCTCATATCAACGATGGATTGAAACCGGTGCAACGCCGTATCCTTCATTCGATGAAGCGTCTGGATGACGGGAGATACAACAAAGTTGCCAACATTATCGGTCATACGATGCAGTTTCACCCCCACGGGGATGCTTCTATCGGCGATGCACTGGTGCAACTGGGGCAGAAAGATCTGCTGGTGGACTGCCAGGGGAACTGGGGAAATATACTGACGGGCGACGGGGCGGCTGCTCCGCGTTATATCGAGGCGCGTCTTTCGAAGTTTGCACTCGATATTGTGTTTAACCCGAAAACCACCGAGTGGCGTCCGTCTTACGATGGTCGTAACAAGGAGCCGATTACCCTGCCGGTGAAATTCCCGCTTCTGCTGGCGCAGGGGGTCGAAGGGATTGCTGTGGGGCTTTCGTCGAAAATCATGCCGCACAACTTCAACGAACTGCTGGATGCGTCGATCGCATACCTCAAAGGGGAGAAGTTTACGATCTATCCCGACTTTCAGACGGGGGGATTTATTGATGTGAGCAGATACAACGACGGGGAGCGCGGCGGCAGCATCAAGGTGCGTGCGAAAATCGAGAAGCGCGACAACCGGACGCTCTCTATCACGGAGATTCCGTTCGGGAAAACAACCTCTTCGCTGATCGACTCGATTCTGAGAGCCAACGACAAGGGGAAGATAAAAATCCGCAAGGTGGACGACAATACGGCGAAGGATGTGGAGATCCTGATTCACCTGCAGGCGGGTGTCTCTTCGGACAAAGCCATTGATGCGCTTTATGCCTTCACGGATTGCGAAGTGAGTATCTCTCCGAACTGTTGTGTGATTTCGGAGAGCAAACCGCACTTCCTGGCGGTGAGCAACGTGTTGAGACACAATACGGACCAGACGCTGGATTTGTTGCGTATGGAGCTCCTGATCGAGAAACAGGAGTTGCTGGAACAACTGCATTTTTCGTCGCTCGAGAAGATTTTTATCGAAGAGCGTATCTATAAAGAGAAAGGATTTGAGCAGAGTGAGAACATGGATGCGGCTATCGCTTTCATTGATCACCGGCTGAGTAAATATAAGGCCTTGTTTATCCGCGAGGTGACTCGTGAGGATATTCTGCGCCTGATGGAGATCAAAATGGCGCGTATCCTGAAGTTTAATTCGGATAAGGCGGAGGAGTTGATTCTGGGTATCAAAGAGCGGGTGAAGGGCATCGACCAGCATCTGGCTACAATTGTGGACTACACGATTGCCTGGTTTGAACGCCTGAAAGAGCAGTACGGTCATCTGTTTCCGCGCAAAACGATCATCCGGGGCTTCGACACGATCGTGGCGACGAAGGTGGTCGAAGCGAACGAGAAACTCTATATCAACCGCGAAGAGGGCTTTATCGGTACGGGACTGAAGAAGGACGAGTTTGTATGTAACTGCTCGGATATCGACGATATTATTATTTTCTACAAGGATGGGAAGTATAAGGTCGTACGGGTGAGCGATAAGCTGTTTGTGGGCAAGAATGTGCTCTATCTGAGTGTATTCAAGAAAAACGATAAGCGCACGATCTACAATGTGGTCTACCGCGACGGACAAAACGGGACGCACTACCTGAAACGCTTTTGTGTGACGGGGATAACGCGCGACCGCGAATATGACGTAACGCAAGGGAAACCGAAATCGATGATTGTCTGGTTTTCGGCGAACCCGAACGGGGAGGCGGAGACAATCGGGATTACCCTCAAACCGAATCCGAAGATCCGGAAGTTGCAGTTCGAGGAGGATTTCAGCCGCGTGGCTATCAAAGGTCGTTCGGCGAACGGGATTATTCTCACACGCAATGCCGTTCACCGGATCTCTCTCAAAAGCAAGGGGGTGTCTACCCTGGGCGGTCGCGATGTGTGGTTTGACCGCGATGTGTTCCGTCTGAACTACGACAACCGCGGGGAGTATCTCGGGGAGTTCGGCAGCGAGGATCTGGTGTTGGTGGTGCTGGCGTCGGGCGAGTTTTACACGACGAACTACGATGCGTCGAACCACTACGATACGAACATCCTGTTTATCGGAAAATACGACGAGAATAAGGTGTGGTCGGCGACGTACTGGGACGATGAGCAACACTGTTACTACGTGAAGCGTTTCCGCTTTGAACCGAGTGCGAAGAAACAGACCTTTATCAGTGAGGGGGCGAAATCGAAACTGCTGCTGCTTTCGCAACAGGTGTATCCTCGCTTTGAACTCTTGGTGAAAACCAAAGAGAAGGAGGAGGAGACCGTGGAGATGGATCTCGAAGAGCTGATCGCAATCACGAAATGGAAGGCGAAGGGCCGACGTATGACCTGGATGAAGGTGATGGAATACAAAGAGCTGGAACCGCTGCGCTTCCCGGAAGAGCCCGAAGAGGAGCCTGACGAGGAGCCCGAAGAGGAGACAGACACCACCGACGAAAAGGAGGAGGTAGTGGATCTTACGCTGGTGAGAGACGAAATTCTGGGACAAACACGGTTGTTTTAACCGACCTATATATACAACAAAGGGGATGCATGGTGCATCCCCTTTGTTGTTTCCCGGCATTGCGCAAGATCCTTTGCGGTTTGCGGCACTCGGGTTTAGTGGTTCAAAAAAAGTTCAGGGAAGTTTCCCTTATTTTTTATTTTAACATATTTTTATTCAACCTCTATTCTATTGAATATAAACTAATTAGAAAATATTCGATAAAAAAAACAGAAAAATTACATTTACTGCATGAACTTTTTATCTCCCCATTCGTTTTAACACCGAATAAATAAAGATTATTGAACTCATTTTAGTAAATGATTTTAGACATGCGACGGTCTCCTTACGTGAGTAAGGAGACCGTTCTTTTTATGTCTTGTCGCTCGCCACGGTGTGCTTACGTAAAAATCAGAACCAGCTCATCACCTGATTGACTCCTTCGATAAAGATGACATAGCGGATGAACTTCCCGAGCAGCATGGAGATGGCTACGATCCAGACGTTGCTGCGCATAAATCCGAGTGCCACGGCGATAATATCGCCAATGCCGGGCAGGAAGGCAAAGAAGGCGGTCCAGGAGCCTTTCTTCTGGAGCCATGTCTGAAACCGCTCGACCTTTTCGCGGGGGACTTTGAGGTATTTTTCGATCCACTCTATTTTTCCCAGATGTCCGAGCCATTAACAGCTCATTCCGCCCAGCCAGTTGCCCAGTGTGGCAGCAATGACGCAGCCCCAGAGATCCATACCGGCAAGGATCAACGCACTAAAAACGACTTCGGAGCTGAAGGGTAGAATTGTAGCGGCAAGAAAAGCTGCTATAAAGAGTCCCAGATAGCCCCATTCGGCAAATTCAAGCATAATTATGGAGGTGTTAAACCAAGACCAAGAGGTCTGTGATGATATAGATGAATAACGTTATAACAAACAGGTAGCTGACAAAGGTTCCCTTTTTGGTGCTAAAATAGTTCGCCAGAAAGTAGGCGCCTACAAAATCGGCGGACCAGTGGAGGGAAACTTGTGCTCCGGGCTTAAAGAAAGAGAGCGCGGAGAGTGACAGAAACAGCAGGAGCAGGAAGTCAAAGGAGTTGCGCACCCGCACTTTGTCCTGCGAAAGCCCTAACTTCGCCGAGAGGGAGGTGAGCAGGATGAGCCCGAAGGTGGTGCCCGTATGGAGATACTGCACTACGCTCCACGACAAGAAGTCGGGTATCTGAAAGGTGAGCATCCCCTGAAACTGGGGTAGAATCTCTGCCTGACGTCCCTGTATAAAATAGGGAAAGAGGGCGATGATATAGGGGGCAATCAGTCCGAAGAGGATTGCCGGAATATTTTTCGGATAGAAGACCCGCATAGAGATCAGTGCGACGAACAGCAGGGGCGAAAGCCAGAGCAGGTCGATGCAGAAAAGCGAGGCGACGGAGAAAAACAGGGCATAGTTGAAGAGTGCCCGTTGCGATTTCTCGAGCTGATAGGCATAGAACAGGAAGAGGTAACTCACCCCGAGGAAGAACATGGTAGCCACCGAAGCGATGGAGACGTTCAGCCCGATATAGAGTTGCCCGATGGCGACTAAAAAGACAAAAGGAAGGGTGCTCTTTTCGCGGATCAGACTATACTGGTCGATGATCTGCAAAAGGAGGAAACCTGCCAGCAGTGCCACGAGGGTCAGTGCCGTAGCATTCCAGACGGGGGGTATGGGGGGAAGGAGATGTGCTACAAGTCCTGACACCGTACGACTTTCGTGGAGTGTCTGTGCGGGTGCCAGCAGAAAGAGGTCCGCGACCAGATAGAGGGCGGAGAGCAGTATGGTCAGCGGAACGGTCAGCTGACTTTTTATGATTTTACTGAGGTTAGTCATAATAAAAAACGGGCTATAAACGAATTATAGCCCGAATGTATAGATTTTTTTTTATTTGATTATAGATCAAACCCGATATCTGAACGGAAATATTTACCTGCATATGAAATCTTAGCGGCATTGCGGAAAGAGGTAGCCAATGCTTCGTCTTTGGAATTGCCATAAGAGCTTACGGCAATCACGCGTCCACCATTGGTCAGCACTTTGCCATCTTCCTCTTTGGTGCCCGCATGGAACACGATAGAGTCTTCGATGGTCTCCAATCCGCTGATCTCTTTTCCTTTTTCAAAATCGCCCGGATAACCGCCCGATACAAGCATCACGGTCACTGCCGAACGTGGATCTTCTTCAAGCACTTTCTCTTCGAGATTTCCTGCGGCTACGCCTTCAAACAGGTCGATCAGGTCGGACTTGATACGAAGCATCACGGCTTCGGTTTCAGGGTCGCCCATACGTACGTTGTACTCAATCACTACCGGCTCGCCGTTTACACGGATAAGTCCAAGGAAGATAAAGCCTTTGTACTCGATGCCTTCGGCTTTCAGTCCGTTCACAGTTGGTACGACAATACGCTCTTCGACTTTCTGCATAAACACTTCGTCGGCAAACGGCACCGGAGAAACGGCTCCCATACCTCCTGTGTTTAATCCTGTGTCGCCTTCGCCAATGCGTTTGTAATCTTTGGCTACGGGAAGGATTTTATAGGAATTTCCGTCGGACAAAACGAATACCGAGCACTCGATACCGCTCAGAAACTCTTCGATCACTACGGTAGCACTTGCGGCTCCGAACATCCCGTCAAGCATGGCTGTCAGTTCGCGTTTTGCCTCTTCGAGCGAATCGATGATGAGCACGCCTTTGCCTGCTGCGAGTCCGTCGGCTTTAAGTACATACGGAGCTTCGAGCGACTCAAGAAAAGCATAGCCTTCAGTAAGTGTCTCTTTGGTAAAGCTCTGATAGCGTGCCGTAGGGATATTGTGACGCATCATAAATGCCTTGGCAAAATCTTTACTTCCTTCCAACTGAGCACCCTCTTTTGATGGTCCGATCACAGGAATATGTTTTAACTGATCGTCGTTTTTGAAGAAGTTGTACACTCCTTTTACCAAAGGATCTTCGGGTCCGACAACCACCATATTGATGTTATTGGCAAGGACAAACTCCTTCACTTGAGGAAAATCAGATGCAGCCATCGGCACGTTTGTCCCCAATAGTGCTGTGCCGGCATTCCCGGGAGCAATAAACAGGTGATCTAACTTGCTGCTTTGTTTCATCTTCCATGCTAACGCATTTTCTCTTCCTCCGGAACCAAGTAATAGAATGTTCATGTCTTGTGTTGTAATAAATCGATTATACTTAGATGTTATCTTAAATTCTTCTCAAAATAGCGGGTGATCACTTCGTGCAGATGCACGCGGTCAATCCCTCTGACATTGTGTTCGTGTCCCGGATAGATAAAACAATCGGGATAGGTGCCTGCTTTGACACAGGCATCGACGAAGCGCAGGGCGTGTTGCATGAGTACGACATTGTCTTCGTCATCGTGAATCAGAAGCAGGTTGCCTTTGAGGTCTCCCGCGCGTTGTGCGAGATTGCTCTGCTTGTAGCCTTGCGGATTGTCCTGAGGGGTGTCCATATAGCGCTCGCCATACATGATTTCGTAGAGTGACCAGTCGGTTACGGCTCCTCCGGCAACTCCTGTCTTGAAGATGTCGGGATAGGTCAGCAGCAGGTTGGTGGTCATAAATCCACCGAAACTCCAGCCATGGACTCCGATACGGTTTTTATCGACGTAAGGGAGGGTGCAAAGAAACTCTGCGCCTTTGACCTGATCTTTCATCTCTTCGGTACCAAGCTGACGATGGATGATGCTTTCGAACTGGTGTCCGCGGTTGGCTGATCCCCGGTTATCGACAGTAAAGACGACATATCCGAGTTGTGCCATATAGATGTCCCACCCTCGGGCGCCACTCAACCAGGAGTCGGTGACTAACTGGGCATGGGGTCCTCCGTAGACATAGACTACGGTCGGGTATTGTTTGGTGGCATCAAAATCAACGGGTTTGATCAGACGGTAATGCAGGTCTGTGGTGCCATCGGCTGCTTTGATGGTGCCGAGGGTCATCTCGGGCATCTTGTAGTTGCTGAACGGATTGGAAGCGGAAAGCAGATTTTTGGCTTTCAGCGTTTTGGTATCAACGACATTGATGCAGCGCGGTGTGCCTGAGTTGCTGAAATTGTCGATCAGATAGCGTCCGTCGGCCGATAGCTGTACGTGGTGTACACCGTTGGTTTGGGTGAG
>JBOFXU010000333.1:0-3777 GCA_051654305.1 Bacteroidales bacterium
TCTTTTAGTGGCAAAATCACCTTTCTCAGTTGCTGTTGTTGCTTCCTACACTTCTGAATCTCCTGCTTCCGGCCATCCGTATCAATCGATTCAAGCAAATCATCTTCCAGCTCCTCGATTTTATCCTCCATATCCGAAATCAGCTCGACATATCGATCTATAAGCAAGTTCATAATCAGACAGAACAAGTAGTCAGGTTTACGATTACGTATATTCCCGGAGTTATCCTCGAGAGCCATAGCTATTTCCGAAAAATAAGGCTCCTTATTCTCCTGGAATGTGATAATAAAATCATTCCCGAAAACAATCGCAATCCGCTCCTGAGTATATTCGCCATCCTTCGACGGAACAAGCAAATTGAAGATTCCCGAAATATGCGACGAATTATCCTGCACTTTCACCATATGCTGAGGAATAAGGATATCCTGCATATCCACATAGTGAATACCGAAATGCTTACCCAGAAGCTCAACCTGAGACGTATCAGACAATCCGGAAACACGCACCCAGTGCACAGCACCGGAACGCATAGCTCCAATCAGCTGACCGGCATTGGCACACAAAGACACCTCACTCTTACTTTCGTCATAGTCCACAAGAATAATCTCAGTCTCGGCAATATTTCCACCGATATACTCCAGTGACTTATTAATGATATGCTTGGTTGTTCTACCCTTGCGCTTTCCCATAGATTGTGAAGATTTAAGAAAGAAAAATTGTACAGTATCTACAACTTAACAACAATCTTATCCGCCACACGGTTTGCTTTAGCCCGTGCTTCTTCTACGGATGTAGCTCTGGCAAGTGCAACCGCCATACGACGATGTCCGTCTACTTCCGGTTTACCAAAAAGACGAATTTGAGTATCCGGCTCAGCCAAGGCTTCCGTCAGATTACAAAATTCAACCTGTTTAGAGGTTCCCTCCACCACGATTGCACGTGACGCCGAAGGACCATGGAATGCGATATTCGGTACAGGCAAACCAAGAATTGCACGCGCATGAAGCGAAAATTCCGATAAATCCTGAGAAATCAACGTAACCATACCCGTATCATGCGGGCGAGGAGATACTTCACTGAAGATCACATCATCCCCTTTCACAAAAAGCTCAACACCAAATAAACCATATCCCCCGAGAGCCGCTGTAACTTTTCCGGCAATCTCTTCCGATTTCTGACGTGCAAGCGGCGACATCGCCTGAGGCTGCCACGACTCACGGTAATCACCATCTACCTGTTTGTGACCAATCGGCTCTACAAAAGAGGTACCCGCTGAATGACGAACCGTCAGAAGTGTGATTTCATAATCAAAATCCACAAATCCCTCAACGATAACTTTTCCGGCACCTGCACGGCCACCTTCCTGAGCATACGTCCAGGCATGATCAATTTGATCCGCAGTTCTCACCACACTCTGTCCGTGGCCTGACGAGCTCATGATTGGCTTCACCACACATGGCATACCAATGTACTCAATAGCCTCTTTAAACTCCTCATAAGTGGCAGCAAAGCGGTAAGGAGATGTCTTTACACCCAGCTCCTCAGCAGCAAGACGACGGATTCCCTCGCGGTTCATCGTCAGATACGTTGCATTTGCTGTCGGTATTACTTTAAAACCCTCACGCTCCAGTTCAATAAGTGTATCAGTGGCAATCGCCTCTACTTCCGGTACAATATAATCCGGACGCTCCAGTTCGATAATCTCACGCAGACGTTTTCCGTCAAGCATCGACACCACATAAGAGCGATGAGCAACCTGCATTGCCGGAGCATTTTCATACTTATCTAAAGCAATAACTTCAACACCATAGCGTTGCAGTTCCAATACCAATTCCTTGCCCAATTCGCCCGAACCGCACAAAACAACACGTTTTGCAGTTGGTGACATTGGAGTACCAATACATGTCATAGTTTAAAGTTTGTTTATTTCTGTGATACGTGCAAATTTCGGCAAGAAGATCCTATAATGCAAACTTTCCAATGATTTTACATAGAATTTAACAAAGTTATTTTTCATGAAAAAAGCAGCGTCAAACTCCTTTCAGAAGGGCATTGAGACCATTTTAACAATAGCGAACATCCTACTTTTCAACTATTTATAACACTTTATTTTTGTTGCGTCCGAATTAATTCATATATTTGTGACGATTTTGGAAACGAGAACCTCCATTTCATAGCGATGATTGGGGCCTCTAACTGCAGAAAATCTGCGGGGTATATGAACATGTCTATGTCAGATACTTATTGTCAAACCAAAATAAAACTTTATGCACAAAACAAAGACTCTCTTTGTGACTTTCGTAGTAATCTGTCTGTCTGTCTTGATTACTTCCTCGTTTGTCAACAAAGATGCACAGCCTGGCGTTGGTTTTTATCCCGGAAGTTCTTTCCCCGATATGAGTATTTTGGGTAAAAACTCACAGTTAGTTACTAATGATTCCCTCAAAGGTAATTACTTGTTGATTCAATTTTGGGCAGCTTACGATGCTGAATCCCGAATGAAAAATGTACAGTTGTGTAACTCTCTCAACCATCCGGAGTCGAAAATTAAATTCTTCTCGGTTTCAATGGATCCTTATAACGAAGTTAGTCGCGAGACTATAAAACTGGATCAGATTCCTGAATCTAAAGTATTCTTTCCGGATAGTAAACAACGTGAGAAATTGTTATCAGAACGCGCTCTAAGAGGGAAATTAACCAATTTTCTGGTAGATCCCAACGGTGTAATTATCGCTAAAAACGTTACAGCGAAAGAGCTGGCTCAAATGAAGATGTAGAGAAAAGAACACTTAATTTATTTTTCCATAAGGCTGTTACCTGCACAAGGTAACAGCCTTTTTATATTTACACCCATCCCCTTCCCCCTAATTCTATATTCAACCTCTCTAAATTCCCCTCCAAAAATATTTATACTAAGAATCAATTCTGTATATAAATTTGATATAATAATCCCTTTAATATGTCAGAAACAAGCACTCCTATTTGGAGCAACTACCTGACAAACCTATATTTGCTATCAAATTGATAAACGAAATAAATCACTGCATTTATGCATATTGATACATATTTATTCATCACACACCTTTTTTATACACAACCTAAACTTAACTAATTATGAGATTAAGTAAACTACTTTTGTCTCTTGTGGTTTGTTGCGCCTGTTCACTTGCTTCGGCAGCAAACGACAGCACAACCCTGGAGAGTAACTCGCGCAAGGAAAAAGCGTTCAATGTTAAACTTATGCTCAGAGGGGATTACAGAGGGGATCTATATGATGGCACAACAACCAGCCGGTTCACAATGAAGCCAGCCATGGTCGATTTATACGGAGAGATAAATCCCGTGCTAAGCTACTATTTCCGTCAGCGTTTCGACACTCCGTTTACCATTCAGGACGATGGAATCCCTGCTTCAACGCTTGTTGCCTATGTTCAGCTTGCGCCGGTAGACGGACTAATCATTCGTTTAGGAAAACAATCCATTGCTTATGGTAGTTACGAGTTTGATTACAATCCGATGGATGTCTACTTTTATTCTAAAGTAGGATATATGACTCAAGGATTTTCCACCGGAGCATCCGTGGGCTACACCCTTGGAAACCATTCGCTCACCTATCAGGTAACAAAAACGCTGGATGACATTTACAAAATGCCCGGATATAAAAGCGCATTTAACAACACATTCCAATGGGGAGGCAAATTCTTCGATGGTGCGTTCAATACGCTTTGGAGTTATACACTGATCAATCCGGATAAGGGTAAATTTCTGCATCAGTAT
>JBOFXU010000334.1:0-8881 GCA_051654305.1 Bacteroidales bacterium
TCACATCAACAGTCTGTGTTTTAGCAGCTTTATTGGATGAGCCACAAGATGAAAATCCAACCATACCTAATATTGCTAAAGACATTATTAATTGTTTCATAACAAAATATTTTATCATTGTATAATACGTAGACGCAAAAGCAGTGTAGAAAGCTGCACTACTTGAGGCTATTTTGACAATTCACTCCCCTCTTCATGGGTCAGCGTCGGATAACTAATACGTGTATGATAGATAATTTTAAGCTTCTCTATGAAGCATCTTTTTACGATCTCTACATGCTGAAAAGTGATCGAAGCATTTTTAAACATACCCTCTGCAATTTGTGAATCAATAATACGTTCTACAAGTTCACTGATAGATGCCTCAGTATATTCTTTCAGACTTCGTGAAGCTGCTTCAACAGCATCTGCCATCATCACGAGTGCAAGTTCTTTTGTGAATGGTTTTGGACCAGGGTAAGTAAACCGCTCATCATTCACTTTACGATCAGGGTACTTATTCTTAAACGAATAGTAAAAATACTTCGCTTTACTATCCCCGTGGTGCGTAAGAATAAAATCGGTAATTGCTTCAGGCAATCCTATTTTCTTCGCAATACGTAATCCGTTGGATACATGCTCAATGACAATTTGAGCACTTACTTCGTACTCCAGTTTGTCATGGGGATTCACTCCACTCTGATTCTCCGTAAAAAATACTGGATTCTCCATTTTACCAATATCATGATAAAGCGCTCCTGTTCTGACTAACGCTGCATTTGCATTAATTTTAAGAGCCGCATCTGCAGCCAGATTTGAAACCTGAAGCGAGTGCTGAAACGTACCCGGACAAACTTCTGAAAACTCCCGCAAAATTGGCAAGTTAATATTGGAGAGCTCGACAAGAGTCACATTGGAGACAAATCCGAATGTTTTTTCGAAAATATAGATCAGCAAATACGTAAACAACAACGAACAACCGTTCACAAAGAAGGCGAGAATAATACGCCAGTTCAGGCGAGTCCAGTCTCCATCCTGATGTAAGGTATAAGCTGTATAGAAAACTACGTAAGTCAGAAAAATAAAAGCAGCTGAACGCACAAGCTGAGAGCGTTCGGTCAGATCCCGCAATGTATAAATCGCCGTCATACCTACTGTTAGCTGTAGAAACAGAAACTCATAGGGAAAGGGTGCCATAAAAGAACTGATCAGAATCGTAATAATATGTGTAAACAGCGCTGTACGCGAATCGAAAAAAGTACGTACAACCAATGGTACAATTGCGTAAGGAACAAAATATATACTAAACAAACGCATTGTAGATACAGATGCCGTCAGCAATACCAGTGACACAATCATGATCAGAATAAAGAGAATCATCTTTTTCTTCACGAATGCAGAATAACGAAACAAACGCAAGTAGAGAAACATATTAATAAACAAACCAATAACGAGGAGTATCTCTCCAATTAACGCCCAAATTTGTTGATTAATACTTCCACTTCGCTCTTCAGTGACTTTCTTGAGGGAGTAAAGAATATTGAACGTACGTGGTGAGACAATCTCTCCCTTATCAATAATTCGCTCATCCGTCTGTACCATTCCGCTGGCATTGGATATTTTTGCCAGAAGCTCACGCTTAGCTTGCTGAGATTTACGTGTATCCTCGATTAGATTTGGATGTAAATAATCACTTACATCCATCGATTGCAAAACCGCCCGGTTGAGTGTGGAAGGCATATCGCTGATGATCTTTTCATAAGCTTCACGCACTGAAAAAATCTGATCCACAGACACTGGTTTACCGGTCGCATCTTTCACCAGGATTAAAGAAGTAATCCCGTCTTTACTAAAAGACTCTTTAGCTTGGGTAAGTAAAATTCCACTGGCATAGATTTTCTTCAACTCAGACTCCACATAGATATAATATTGAGGAGTTGCCTTTGTAAAAAGAAAACTATTAAAATCAACTTTAAAGCGTTTTAATTGAGAAATTGCCACAGAATCCTGGATTTGATAGTATGGCTGATAATAACGAAGAATACTATCCTGCTCTTTCTTTATCTGTTTCTCTGGTTTATAGATAGGAAAATCATACGAGGCTGTCAATAATCCATAATGCCACGGTTTACCTTCTGCAAATTCATATCTGAACTTTCCTTCCCTCGGAAAAACATACAGGATCAGAACAATGGCTACTATAAACATCATTCCTCTGATCAGCCGATCATCAAGTTCATCAAACCATTTATGTTTCGTTTTCTTCATGCACTAACAATTTACGAGTGAATATATACATTATCGAATGCATATACATGTGTATAAAATTCTAACTAAATTATGAATATCGATCAGGAGCTTTTATTCCTTTTTCTATATAACAATTATCAACGCCAAACTTACGAATTGATCTGATGAAAGTTGCAGAAAAACAGGATAAATTTAACTTCAAATTGATGCTTTTAGGGAAGCAATTAAGAATCAGTTCATCAAAAAAAACATATTCTGCGAAAAAAAATACACTAATATGCTTGCTTTTTGAATAAAAGGTATATTTTTGCAGAGAAAACAGCATAATTATTCCATTTTATGAAAAATAAAAGACTTGAAGCCATCAAAGAAATAATTATTGAACACAGAGTAGGTAGCCAGGATGAAATTCTAACATTACTCAATGAAAGAGGTTTTATTCTTACACAAGCAACACTATCACGTGACTTAAAGTTTCTAAAGATCGCAAAAGTACCAAGTGACCAGGGTGGTTATATTTATACAATCCCAGTTGTATCTCAAAGTGCAGCGAAAGACAAAGATAGTTTCGGAAGTATAAACAGCGAAGTTACTATTGAGTTTTCGGGATTGTTTGCTGTACTTAAAACTAAACCGGGCTATGCCGGAGGTATCGCATCTGATATTGACAACGGGGCTCCACAAGAGATTCTTGGTACAATTGCAGGAGACGACACAATCCTTTTGATTCCACGCGAAGGAATTTCAAGAAGCAGAATTATAGAGACACTGGGAGTATTTATTCCTAATTTGAAAATTGTTTAAGTGAATTAAACTGACATGAACCCTACAATTAAGGTTGTTGTAGCCGGAAAGGAACATCTTCCTTTCGTGGACATTATCCTCGATACCATCGAGAAAGCAGCAAAAGTCAGAGGAACAGGTATTGCAAGACGGAGCAATGAGTATGTTTCTCAAAAAATGCTGGAAGGCAAAGCAATAATAGCTTTAACTGAACACAACGAGTTTGCTGGCTTCTGCTATATAGAAAGTTGGGGAAACAAATCATTCGTTGCCAATTCTGGACTAATTGTTGTTGAAACATTCAGAGGTCTTGGATTAGCCAAAGCGATCAAGAAACGTGCATTCATGTTATCCCGTGAAATGTTCCCTAATGCTAAAATTTTTGGTCTGACCACGGGGGCAGCTGTAATGAAAATCAATACCGAATTAGGTTATCGTGCAGTTACATTTGCTGAACTTACCGATGATGAAGCCTTCTGGAAAGGATGCGAAAGCTGTGTTAATTACGATATTCTTCAACGCTCCAACAGACGTTTTTGCATGTGTACCGGTATGTTATTTGACCCGCTTGAACAACGCAAAGATGTAATGGAAGGTGTAAGCCAGGCAATTGTACTGGTTTAGCTTCAAAATTTATTAATCAATAAAAACATAAACCATTTTACCTATGAAACCTAAAGTAGTTTTGGCATTCAGTGGGGGACTGGATACTTCATTTTGTCTTAAATACCTTTCTATAGAGAAAGGATACGATGTATATACAGCAATTGCGAATACAGGAGGCTTCAACGAAGCTGAGCTGGAAGCTATTGAAAAAAGAGCCTATGCTTTAGGTGCTGTAAAACACGTAGCCATCGATGTTACTCAGGAATATTATGAGAAGAGCATACGCTACATGATTTACGGAAATGTTTTACGGAATGGGACTTATCCGATTTCTGTAAGCTCAGAGCGCATCTTTCAGGCAATAGGTATTATTGAATATGCCAAAGAAATCGGTGCTGATGCTGTCGCTCATGGTAGTACCGGAGCCGGGAATGACCAGGTTCGTTTCGACCTTACGTTCCAGGTACTTGCTCCTGAGATAGAAATCATCACCCCTACCCGCGATATGATTCTGACCCGTGAATATGAAATCAATTATCTGAAAGAGCACGGATTCGTGGCAGATTTCACAAAGATGGACTATTCAATCAATAAAGGACTTTGGGGCACAAGTATCGGAGGAAAAGAGACCCTTCACTCCAACCAGACATTACCTGAATCTGCTTATCCATCACAGATGATCGCTGAAGGTAGTGAGACCCTGACTCTTGGATTTGAAAAAGGGGAAATTTGTGCAATCAACGGGGAAAGCTACTCCAACAAAGTAAAAGCAATCCAGAAACTGGAAGAAATTGCTTCAAAATATGCTATAGGTCGTGATATGCACATCGGAGATACGATCATTGGTATTAAAGGACGTGTAGGCTTTGAAGCTGCGGCACCCCTTGTACTGATCAACGCGCACAAAATGCTTGAAAAGCATACCTTATCCAAATGGCAACAATATTGGAAAGACCAGCTTAGTACATGGTATGGTATGTTCTTACACGAAGCTCAATACCTTGAACCTGTAATGCGCGATATGGAGGCATTCCTTGAAAGCTCTCAGTCAAACGTTACCGGAGAAGTTATTATTGAACTTCACCCTTACCGCTACGTACTTGTAGGTGTAAACTCCGAATTTGATCTGATGAAGTCAGAATTTGGCGAATATGGTGAAATCAATAAAGCATGGACAGCAGATGATGCGAAAGGATTTATCAAGATGATGGCGACTCCTTTGAAAATACATCAATCTGTGGAGAATAAAAACAAGAAATAATTGCATAAAATCGTTTATAAATGGATAAATTGCGAACTCATTTATTCATTTATGAAACCAACTAATCAGATATGATAAAAGCAGGAATTATCGGAGGTGCCGGATATACAGCAGGGGAATTGATTCGATTATTAATTAATCACCCGGATGTACTGATCGAATTTGTGCACAGTACGAGTAATGCTGGTAATAAAATTGCCAATGTACATGCAGGATTGACGGGAGAAACGGATTTGGAATTTTCATCCACATATCATCTGGAATCGATTGATGTACTTTTCTTCTGTACTCCTCATGGCGAATCTTATAAGTTCATGACGAATAATACAATACCGGAAACATTGAAGATTGTAGATCTCTCAAATGACTTTCGTATTGAATCGGCAGAACATGAGTTTATTTATGGCCTTCCGGAATTGAATCGCAAACATATCATTCGTGCTAAACATGTAGCAAACCCAGGCTGTTTTGCCACAGCAATCCAGCTGGCATTGCTGCCATTAGCCAAAAATTTACTTTTGAACAGCGAAATCCACGTGCATGCAATTACAGGATCTACGGGAGCTGGACAAGGATTTAGTGCAACTTCTCATTTTAGCTGGCGAACAGATAATATCTCGGTTTATAAGCCGTTTACTCACCAGCATCTGGCGGAAATCAATCAATCTTTTGCGAGTCTGCAGAAAAGCTTTAATGCTCCTATCAACTTCATTCCGGTTCGTGGAGACTTTGCCCGTGGTATTTTTGCCTCCATTTATATGGATTGTCCTGTCGCTCTGGAAGAAATCAAAGCGCTTTATAAAGAGTATTACGATGACCATTCGTTTACCTTTGTATGTGACTCAAACATCGACTTGAAGCAGGTGGTGAATACGAACAAGTGTTTGATTCATCTGGAAAAACATGGCAACAAATTATTCATTGTTTCAGCGATAGACAATCTACTTAAAGGAGCTGCAGGTCAAGCGGTTCACAATATGAACTTATTGTTTGGCCTACAGGAAAAGGTCGGATTACACCTGAAACCTTCTGCATTTTAAAATTAAAACATAATGAATTTATTCGATGTATACCCACTTTTCGATATCAACATATTATCGGGAAAAGGATGCCACACCTATGACCAGGATGGAAAGGAATACCTGGACCTTTACGGAGGACATGCCGTTATTTCAATCGGGCATGCTCACCCAGTATATGTAGATGCTATTGCTTCTCAGGTTGCAAAAATCGGATTTTACTCTAATTCTGTGATTAATAAACTTCAGGAAGAGCTGGCACAATCATTAAGTGAAGTATCGGGATATCCGGATTACTCTCTTTTTCTGGTTAACTCCGGAGCTGAAGCAAATGAAAATGCGCTTAAACTTGCCTCATTTCATACGGGAAGAACGAAAGTGATTGCTTTTGATAAAGCTTTTCACGGTCGTACATCAGCAGCTGTAAGGGTCACTGACAATGCTAAAATTGTAGCTCCGATCAACCAAGGCTTTGATGTGGAATTTCTTCCGTGGAACGATGCGGATGCTTTTATCTCAGCAATAGAGAGACAAGATGCTTGCGCCGTTATTATTGAAGGAATACAAGGAATCGGGGGCATACGTATTCCAGACAAAAACTTCTTGGAAATTATTCGCGAAGCTTGTACAAGAACACAAACGATATTGATTCTCGATGAGATTCAATCTGGCTACGGAAGAAGTGGAAAATTCTTCGCTCATCAGTACGCTGGAATAAAGGCAGACCTGATCACCATGGCTAAGGGGATGGGAAATGGATTTCCTGTCGGAGGAGTATTAATTTCTCCTGCATTTAAAGCAACCCATGGTCTGTTGGGTACAACTTTCGGAGGAAATCATTTAGCTTGTAGTGCTGCATTGGCTGTATTACAAGTCATTAAAGATGAGAAACTCATAGAAAACGCGGCCCATGTTGGAGAATACCTGATGAACAAACTTAAATCTATCCCTCAGATCAAGGAGGTCAGAGGCTATGGATTGATGATCGGACTTGAATTTGAGCAACCGGTCAAAACTGTTAGATCTAAACTTCTTTTTGAACACAAAATCTTTACCGGTGCTACTGGAACACACGTTATCCGACTTTTACCTCCTCTGTCATTATCGACAGAACAAGCGGATTATTTTTTAAACGAATTGAACAAGGTGCTTTCTGCTGAAGATTAAGCATTCTATCTTGCTCTATTCTATCTTTTTACCAACGACTTTCTGTGTAAGTTTCATAACAACATAGAAAGTCGTTTTAAGTTTCTAAACATTTTTATTTGCCTGTTTGTTCTATTATAAAGACATCAAACAATTTAATACGCCTTAATATATGAAAGTTGCAATAATTGGTATTGGAAATATGGGAAGCGCAATGGTAAAAGGATTTTCCCGCAGTTCTGTAATCAGTCAGTCTGACATTACTGTAACAGACGTATCCAACGAAGCTATCGAAAAACTAAGAGTATATGCGTCTTCTATCAAATACACTTCCAATAATCAGGAAGCTGCTGCAAATGCCAATATCATTATTTTAGCCGTTAAACCATGGCTGGTAGATGATGTGATAGCACAGATCAAATACTCACTGGATTATAAAAAACAGATCATCGTTTCTGTTGCAGCAGGGGTCACTTGTGAAGATCTTAGCAAAATGTTCCTGAATGCCAACAATGAAGTTCCTCCAATTTACAGGGTTATTCCTAATATTGCCTTTGAAAATGATGAAAGTATGACCTTCATATGTACTGAAAACGGAGAAAAGGAACAAACTTCAAAAATTATTTCAATATTCGAAGAGTGTGGCAAGGCTCTTCTAATCAATGAAAAAGAGATGGAGGCGGCTACAGCTCTGGGCTCTTGCGGTATCGCTTTTGCCTTTCGCTACATCTCTGCCACAATGTCTACTGGTGTAGAAATGGGATTCCCGGCTACAGTATCCAAAGAGATTGCTATACAGACATTGAAAGGTGCTCTTACCCTATTAGAAAACAGTGGACTCCATCCTGAAACTCTGATTTCAAAAGTAACTACACCTGGAGGGATCACAATTAAGGGTATAAATGAATTGGAACATACAGGTTTTTCATCCTCACTAATTAAAGCATACAAGGTGTGTAAGTAAGCTCTTAGCACGCAAAAAGAGTATTAATAGAGTCTTGCAATAAGCAGATGTTATACTCCTTTTACACGAGAGCGGTATTCTATTCATTTAAGATGAATGGAATACCGCTCTCGTGTTTTGCATAAATAGCACTGTAATTGAATTATTCCTGCAAACTATGACTTAGGGATAAACAGCTACAAAAAAAGATAGGATGAGAATAAATCTCATCCTATCTTTTACAGTTATTTCTGGGCTGATTAGAGCCAAACATTAAATCTCAAATTGATTTATGCCGCTTGCTCGTCTTTCACACGAATGACAATATTTGCAACGATTGCAGTCAGACCGCCAGTAGTAATTCCCGAAGAAAAAATACCTTTAATCGCTTCCGGTGCACTTTTCAAAATATCAGGCATAAGCTCTACGCCTAAACCAAGAGATAAACTTACAGCTAAAACAAGTGTAGCTTTTCTATCAATATTCTGAGAAGCAATGATACGTACACCAGCCGCAGCTACTGTACCAAACATCAATAAAGTAGCTCCTCCTAATACAGGTTCCGGCATCAGTGAGAACACAACTCCAACCACCGGGAACAATCCTAACAATACAAGCATTCCAGCAATATAGTATCCTACATATCGGCTTGCCACTCCTGTCAACTGAATAATCCCATTATTTTGAGCAAAAATTGAATTCGGGAAAGAGTTCATAATTCCTGCAATCATGGAGTTTACACCATCAGCAAGAACTCCACCTGATACACGTTTCAGATATTTCGGGCCTTCTAAGGGTTCCCCTGAAATCATGGAGTTGGCTGTAATATCTCCAATTGCCTCAATCGACGTGATCACATAAACCAAACCGATAGCAATAAAAGACGATAGGTTG
>JBOFXU010000335.1:0-14526 GCA_051654305.1 Bacteroidales bacterium
AATTCACGAACGGATACCACTGGTAGTGGCGCGCCTTTCCGGTCTCCATCCAGGGAGTAATTGGCTCAAGTTCCCCCCAGTAATCAGCCTTCTTCAACCATTGTTCATCCTTATTAAGATGAGCAATGGTAGCTGCTGCTAATTCAAGGTCATCCACATAATTATCCTCCTCGTAGAAATATGGAGACGAAAGGCAGGCTGTCTGATTTACCCCCGGAATTGCTTCGGCAAATCCGTAAGCCTGCTCCGCTTTACGTGCTATTCTTGCTGAAAATTGCGGATCATAGTTCTTTAGCAGTTCAGCCCCTAAAGCAAAAGAAGATGCAAATTTTGCAGCCGTTGAGGCAACACCCGTCGAACGGTTCTTATGTTTGCCAAGCCCCTGGGGTTTCCCTGTCACAAAATAAACCGGTCGTTCTTTGCCCCGTCCCCAGCCATAATTCACAGTATCTTTCTTAGGCGTGTCAAACACGCGATGGTCCCGGTCATCGGCAATCTGATTGTACATTTCAGCGGAATCGGGATTCATCCGATCCAGCCAGTCGAGTCCCCACTTCGCTTCGTCGAGAATATCCGGAATTCCGTTACTCCCTTTTTTGCCCGAAGCATCATATTTATCTCCATAAGCCCCCGGATTAGCTGCGTAAGCAAACAACATCTGATATGTTGCATTAGCTGATGTGGTCACATATTGCAAATAGTCAGCGGCATCATGCCAGCCTCCGCGAACATCAATATGCTGTCCGGTCTTGCTCGGGTGATCCACAATTATCCCATCGTGCTGATGACATAATGTATCCATGTAGGGATTGTATCCACAACGTTGCTGACGCATATAATGAAGGATATAATCGGCTGATCCTTTGTAGACATCTCCATCGATGCGAAAAGGAACTGATTTCACCCCATTCATTTCAATATAATAGCCCCCCTTTTCTTTCAGCGCAGAAAAGTTCATACGATATGCTTGTTTCATCCCCCATAACACTGCATCCTTTGCTTCGGGTTTGCCCTCATAAACAATTTTCCCGGTTTTAGCATCACGCACTGTAAACGCTGAGACGGTACCCGGTTCATCAGAAATAAAGACAGCACTCTTCGGAGTGGAAGGAACATACCCCATCTGATTGACACGGATCCAGGATCCGGCAAAGAGTGAGACGGGTAACATGGATGATAAACATAAGCTAATAACTACTTTTTTCATGTGATTTTTCAGGTTTTAATTGACTCTTATTTCTGGTTTAATTTAAATACAGCTCCTTCAATCAGGGAACACCAAACATCGCCGTTCTCATCTTTTGTAAAGGCATTCACTGAAGAGTGCCCCGCTTTCTCTTTCCAGAGTACTCGACGTGTGGCTGAGTCAAATGCCACAACCACACCCTGGCGTGAGCCGGAATATACAATCCCATTCTTTTCTACATTCGGACAAGGATTATGTTCGTACCCAATACCCATGTCTGTACACCACAAATCCCTATAGACACTTCCTTCGGTTGATACTGCCAATAGCTCTCCATCCATCAGTTTAGCGTACACCCGTTTGCCATCTTCTGAAAGTCCAAGTGACTCACGCACCTTGTATTTATTGGTACGCCAGAGTTCTTTTCCCGTAGCCAGATCCAGAGCGGTCATGTAGCGGTCCGGAGCCACAATAATGACCTTATCTTCTACAACTGCTGGAACTACATTGCCAGGAGAGAGCATATTTACTTTTTTTCCATTACTCCAGCGCCAGATAATTTCTCCCGTTTGCTTATTCAGACAGTTTAGATACGTATCCCATGCGCCAAAGATCACCTTGTCACCCTGGATCACAGGTCGCCCTTGTGAGTAGGAGGCGATTATCGGTTTGCTCCAAACAACACGACCCGTCTTGATATTGATACGCATGAACTCCCTGGATGCTGCTATGTAAAGGTCGTTTCCTTCCATAGCTCCCTCACCGACTACAATTCGGGAAGCAGGAAGAGTCCATAGCTCTTTTCCGTTTTTCGCATCAAATGCCAACAGACGTCCGTCCGTTGTCCCGACAATCACTTTACCTTGGTGGTAAAGCGGTTTAGCATAGACTGCCAGACCAAGATTTACACTCCATAGTTCCCGATTCTTTTTGGTATCTATGGCTTTCACTTCTCCCAGCGAATTTGCCAGATAAACAATCCCTTTGTTTACAGATATACCATTGTAGACAGAGGCATTATCCTGCAACATCTGTTTCATATTCTGGAAATCACCCACAGGCATCTGATCCGGGCTCTTCTTTATACCGGTCAGACAAGTACGGTCATTCATAGAAATAGCTATCTTTCGAACCGGGGCCTCACCGACAATTTTTTCAGAGTAAAAGAGTGAATCTCCGGCAACCTCTACCGCATTATATCCCGGTGATGGCGAGTTTTTCATCGTTAGCGCACGCCCCATAAACCCGGGTATACTATCAAAGTTCATCAGTTTCAGGGTATGTCCATGACCACAGAAAGCTGCGGCCACAGGGGATTCCTTGAGTACTGAAGTAACCTGCGACCAGTTACTCACACTCTCATCCAGCGGGTAATGCGCAAAGCTCAGCACCTTCATTCCTGGTTTCAACTGCTCTTTCAATGTTCTTTTGAGCCACTGAATATCTTCATACTTCATGAAGCCATCCCCCATTTTCATATACGGTCCGCAGGCAAATCCCACAAAGAGGAACCCCTCTTTCTCGAAGGCAAACCGATCCTGTTTCCAAAGTTTGAAGAATGTCGAACATCCACTTTCAGACCAGTTAGTCTCGTGATTGCCAGAAACGACGTGATAGGGAACACGAAGATTGCCGAGCAGATCATAAACCGTCTGAAGCTCGCTGTCACTTCCTTCATTATTAAGATCACCCGTGACGATAACGAAATCATAGTCTCCGGCATTGATATCCGCAACTGCTGCTGCCAGAAAACGCTCATTGTCATTTCCCGGAACGACGTGCAGGTCCGTCAGGTGAGCAAATTTTAAATTTGCCGCAGTGAGCGGCATTAAAATCATCCACATTACCAGGGCCATAAGCCCCATTCTGTTTGGTTTCATCATTACTTGTGTTTTAAATTTCAAGATCCACGAAAGATCATTCCGTTTATATTTTATTCGGTGTACTCTTTTCCATGTAAACGGGACCATATCTTGTCCCTCAGGTTATCGTTATACATTTTTGTATTCTTACGTGTCGGATGCACGCGGTTGGTCAGCAGAATAAGATAGAGACCTGTATCGGCATCTATCCAGAAATATGTTCCGGTGAAGCCTGTGTGTCCAAAGGAATGAAGCGAATATATCCCCGAATCGGGATTACGTTTATCAAAGCCTATCCCCCGATAGATCTGTTTCTCCAGGTAGGGAGAGGAGGTAAACAGCCGGATCGTCTCCTCTTTTATTATCTGTTTCCTATGAAAACGACCCTGATTGATGATCATACGGCAAAAGAAACTTACCTCTCTAGCATTCGAGAAGAGGCCGGCATGTCCGGCCACATTTCCAAGAATAGCCGCAAACTCATCATGCGTATACCCCCTTATGGTTTGCATACGAAAAACACTGTCTGTCTCGGTCGGAATGATGTGCTTCATGCTCACTTTGCGCAGGGGCTTATACCCGGTGCGGTGCATATGCAACTCCTTGAATATTTGATCTGCAAGCTGATCCAGTGGTTTACCACCCACCTCTTCAAGCATCCGCTGTACGACGTAGAGATTAAGATCGCTGTACTGATATTTACCTATTTTATCCGGTTGCTGAGCCTGAGCGATCTGCTCGTCCACACGCTTATAGAAAGCTGGATTAATCCACATCTGACCGGAAACCTGATTGTAGCCACTAAGCGGTTGATAAGATAGGTATTGAGGGTCATTCATACACTCTTTGTAGAAGGGTATAAAAGGGCGTAAACCCGTCACGTGAGTCATCAGTTCCAGAAAAGTCAGACCCGCAAGAGGGGTATTGCGGTAAGTCTCAAGTAACTCTCCTACCCGACTATCCAACCGGATCATCCCCTTATCATAAAGTCGCATAGCGACGAGCGTAGTTCCAATGACTTTGGAGCAGGAAGCCATATCGTAAAGATTATTTGCCGATACGCGCTGTTTGGAGTCATAATCCTTGTACCCAAAATTACGCGCATACAATATCTTGTCGTAGCGCCCCACGAATACCTGAGCTCCGGGAAAGAACAGCTCTTCCAAAGCATGATTCATGATTGAATCGATATAATGAGCAGTTCGCTTGTTTAGCTTTTCAGCATAGCCCGAAAACGGGATAAGCAGAGTAAACAAAAGCATTCGCATTTTCATATTCATATTCATAGAAATTCGGGAATTAAGGAATAATACGCAAATCTTTTACTGCTACCAACGGATCGTCGTTGTGACGAGTCACAACAATCTTAAGTGCTTTTATCGGCTTTTTAGAGTCCAGACGAAGCTCCAGAATCCCGTCCTGCAATTCTACACCTTTGGTGAATGTTTCGCCATCGTACGAGACTGTTACATATCCGTCTGTCATTACATAGCGTGAGATATTCTGTAATCCTGTTTCAATCTCTATCTTTGAACACGACAATGGTTCGGCATACGAAAAAAGAATCCAGTCACCCTCCACACAAGGACGCTCACTACGAAAATAGGTGTTTGGGTTGTTATCTTTCAATAACGACAACTCAAAACGTTTTCGCTCATCAAGTGAAGACGTAATCGTCACTTTCGGATTCAAATAGGGTGCCCGCTCTACTCCTTCAGGTTGAACCACAGGACTCCGGCTTCCTTTATAATAGGAACGAAAGCGATACTCCTTCTCTTTGTCATAAGACAGAGGTGAGCGATATACAGCAGACTTCTCAGTTGGCTCTGTCCCATCTGTCGTATAATAAACCGGGATTCCACGGTATGGAGCCAACGCCTGAATATATTTGTCGACTAACTTTACGACCGGCGGATTCAGACGAAACTGCACTCCGATATTTGTCAGACGATCCAGATGCTTTGAATAAAGTCGCTCGTAGAATTTATTGTAGTCCTTGTTTTCAGGCTTTGTCCAGCCTACTTCAGCCAAGGCACACAGACGAGGATATGTCTGATACTCAACAAAACGGAAAGGTTTATCCAGACTTTCACTCCAGAGTGCTCCCTGTACCCCTTTGATCCGGCTGAGTTTTCCCTCTTCCACTTCTTCTGTTTGCTGCGGATCGTACGAATATGCTTTCTCAAGAGTCACAATGCCAGCCCAGTTATGCCCCCTCTCCGTTGGAGACTGTTGCATGTCCAGATAGCAGAATGCCCCGGGCATCATAATCGTTTCAAAATTCCGGTTTAAGGCCTTTGCTCCGTGTTTAGGGGATTGCCAGGCAAAGACAAGCGTCTGCGGATTGATATCTCCTCCATTGATTATTTCATTCCAGCCAGCCATCGTCTTCCCATACTTCCCGACAATTTTCTCCATGCGTTTCATAAAAAAATTCTCGAGCTGAAGCTCTGATTTGAAGTTTTGAGCTTTCATAAGAGCCTGACAACGATCGCATCTTTTCCATGGAGAAGGATTCACCTCATCCCCTCCAACGTGAATGTATGAAGATGGAAACAGTGCAGCCACCTCAGCAATGATGCCCTCCAGTATTTTATAGTTCTGTTCGCGTCCCACACACCAGAGATTGCGGTTTTCGCCATTAATACTCATGGATGTATCCACAACGGTACACATGATTTCGGGGTAGGTTGCTGTTACTGCCTTACTATGCCCGGGCAGGTCGATTTCGGGAATCACTTCAATATGAAGTTTTTTTGCATGAGTGAGAATCTCCCTGACATCCTCCTGGGTATAGAATCCTCCGTAACGCTTTTTGCCTGAGCCATAGGCTGGAGGTAAGACCTCATCCGGCCCCCGCCAAGCTCCTTTAGAGGTTAATTCAGGATATTTCTTAATTTCCAGACGCCAACCATTATCATCCGTCAGATGCCAGTGAAATTTATTTAGTTTATGTACTGCCATCCAATCCAGATAACGTTTGATAAACTCCTTATTAAAAAACTGACGAGAGACATCCAGCATCATTCCCCGCCATGCATACATAGGTTCATCTTTGACTGAAACCAGCGGAAAAGCGACCTCAGAAGGAGTTAATCCTTTGTATATATCTACCGGGGCCAGCTGAAGCAACGTTTGTATCCCATAGAAAATCCCTTGAGAGTTGCGTGCTTTTAGCGTAATCCCAACTTTTGTAATATCAAGCTGGTATCCCTCATCACCAGTGGCAAAGGATGGATCACACAACAGTGCAATAAAATTCTTTCTCGGTTGTTTTTTTGCCTCTTTGATTTCATTACTCAGAAAATTCTTAAGGAATTGTGCATCAGCTTCGCATCCCTTTATATAGAGCTGCGTGTGCTTTCCCACTAAGAAATGACCTTCTGATACGATCATTTGGTTGGGTTGTGGAATAATCGCCGGTGCAGATGCATAAACAGAAAGCGAAATGCACAACAGCATAAAAAAAAGCTTCATTCGCATGGTTATTTAGTTTTCGGGTGAATAAAAAAGCCCCCTATGAAAATCATATTCAATCTGAGGGGGCTTTATGTTTCTTCTTTAGCTCTCTTTTTTCTTGCGCAGGAAAAAGCATCCGGCACACGTAAAGAAGGCATTAAAAAGCAAAAGTTCATAGCTAAACTGGTATCCATTAAACCAGGCTTCGGAATTTATACTCAAGAGGTAACACAACGCCGGAGAAAGCAGTGCTACCAGAGGGATGAAGCGATCCTTTACTTGCCAATTGGTTAGAATTCCAAAGAGGAACATCCCCAAGATTGGACCGTAAGTATAACTTGCGAGGATATATACGGCATCAATCACACTCGTATTGTTTAACATCTCAAAAACAATAATGACCAGTCCCATGATGACCGACATCGCCAGATGGACTTTCTTACGGATGGCTGTCACCTCGCTGTCTGTTTTTTTTCGCGTACTCCCCAGCACATCAACTGTAAAGGAAGTTGTAAGAGCTGTCAAGGCCGATCCGGCACTTGAATAAGCGGCAGAAATAAGTCCAAGAACAAACAGGATTCCTACGATCTGGGGGAAATGACCTCCCGTTGCAATCATCGGAAAAAGATTGTCACTCTTTGCCGGTAACGTCAGCCCTTTGTGGATTGCATATGTGTAAAGTAATACTCCGAGGGAGAGAAAAAGTAAATTCACCGGTAACATTGAAACTCCACAAGATAGGACATTCTTCTGCGCATCACGTATGTTTTTACAGCTTAGATTTTTCTGCATCATATCCTGATCGAGCCCGGTCATGGCAATCGTAGTAAATACTCCTGCCAGAAACTGTTTGAAGAAATTACGTTTATCATTCAGATCATCGAAAAAAAAGACCCGGGAATAATCACTATCCGCCACCGTATTGATTACACCACTGAATGATAGCCCCATATCGGAAGCAATATAATAAATACACAGGATAACCGAGGCAAGAAGGGCAAAGGTCTGCAGTGTATCGGTCCAGATCAGGGATTTTACTCCCCCACGAAAGGTGTATAACCAGATCAAACCAATCGTAAACATTACATTTATGGCAAACGGAACTCCCATTGCATCAAAAACAAGTAATTGTAATACGCTTGCTACCAGAAACATCCGAACGGCTGCCCCAAGCATTTTCGACAGAAAGAAGAACCAGGCTCCCGTCTTGTAAGATGCAAATCCAAACCGATTTTCGAGGTATTCATAAATAGACACCAGGTTCATGCGATAGTAAAGCGGAATGAGTATATAGGCTATCGCTACATAACCCATAATAAAACCAAGTACCATCTGAATATACGAAAAACTGTTTGACTGCACCCATCCCGGTACGGAGATAAATGTCACGCCTGAAATTGAGGTGCCAATCATAGCAAAAGCCACGACATACCATGGTGATTTTCTGTTGCCCACAAAAAAACCTTGATTGTCGGCTTTTCGTCCTGTAATATAGGATACCAGATATAAAAGACCGAAGTAAAATACAATTGTGAGAATAACTATCCAGGAGCTCATAGTCTTGTTTTTAAGATAAACTTTATGTTTAAGAATTTTCTGAGAGGATAATCCCGGTACTACTGCTGGTTGTCCGGGTATAATAAATAAGGTGCCCGCTGTTTTTTAAACATCTCTACATCGTTAGACCACACTGATCTGATCTCCGTCGCACTCTTACCTTGCTTGATCATTTTTCGAACATAATCTACTCCAACCAGTTTTTCAAAAAACGGACGAAAGAAATGATCCCCGAGATTGAGATTTGTATATGCATCGATGATCGGAGTCAGATCAACCCCGTTTTTCCACACCTCCTCATTTGAAGGTTCTGTACGCATATCTATACCATAACAGGTTTTATTTAGCAACGGGGGTTGCTTTGCTCCCGGAACACTGCGTGGAGTAAACTCAAAGCTGTACCCCTTCATGTTCGGATGGCCATAGGTCTGAAAAGGGAATTCCGTTCCACGTCCCAGACTCACCGGTGTTGCTTCAAAAAAGCAGAGGACCGGATAGAGATAGACAGAACGCATATTGGGAAGATTAGGAGAGGGAGCTACAGGTAGCTCATACATTGTCTGGTGGGTGTAATTCTGACATTTCACTACCTTCAAATCACACTGACGCCCCTCTGGCAGCCATTTTTCCCCATTAATCATGAGAGCTAATTCCCCCAGGGTCATTCCGTGGACAATTGGTATCGGAAGCCAGCCTACTGCTGATTTATGCTTCATATCGAGAATCGGTCCGTCCACATAATGTCCGTTTGGATTAGGACGATCCAGCACAAGCATCTTCACCCCATTTTCAGCACAAGCATCCATCATTCGAGCCATGGTAGTGAGATAAGTATAATAGCGTAACCCTACATCCTGAAGGTCAAAAAGCATTATGTCAACATTTTTCATTACCTCCGCCTTGGGTTTACCCGTATCTCCATCGTAAAGCGAATAGATCGGTATTCCGGTTTTAGAATCAACCGAACTACTTACGTGTTCGCCCGCATCAGCGTCTCCTCTGAAGCCATGTTCAGGAGAAAAAATCGCTGTCATATTACACTTTTTCCGGAAAAGAAAATCTACAAGATGCTCATTCCCGAGCATTCCGGTCTGGTTGGTTAATACTGCGATACGTTTACCCTTGAGTAAAGGCATATATTCAGTTGTAGCTTCCGCACCCACTTTGACAGGATTGGACTGCGCAAGCAACGAGAAGAGAAACAGAAAACAGAAAGAGAGAATCAATAAGCGTTTTTTCATACTACTTTTTTTATCGTTTTTCGGATGTACACTTTACTGTACGTTTATGGTAACAAAATAGTTTGGTATATCGGCCAAGGGCTATCTCTCAAAAGTAAACAATCGTCTTATTCGCTAACAATAATTAAATACTTATTACTCTTTAGCTGCATATATTTACATAATACATGTTTTGTTATAAATATCTACACTAAACAAAATACCTTATAATAGAAAAAGTACACTAAATAATTTAAATACAACTCTGATTTATCTCTAAAAAGCTATATCATCTCCAATAATATAAACAAAAGTAAACAGTTCTTTATTTTCCCAAGCAGTTCACGTCTGAACCACTTGGAAAAATAAAGAACTGTTTATCCGAAAATCCATTTGGCTGATTTAGGCATCCATTTAAATCCAATTCCAACAAATGCCCAGGAAATCATAAATACAAAAAATGCAGTGACAGGTATTCTCACTGAAATCGGTATAGCCAAAACGTCAGCAATAGCATAACCTATACCCACTGCAAAATAATGCACCATATAAATGCCAAGTCCACATTGAGTGATATGAGCGAAAATTCTGAGTAAAGCGGCTGATCGAATGCGAATTTTACGTACAAATAAAAATACAGCGATTGTCATAAGTACCACATTCGGAGAACAGTAAAGAAAGAATAATTCCATATCTGCCTCACTGCAAGCCGGATTGGCCGTCATATATTTAAAACCTGCATAGGTAGTTGCATATCCGACAGCAAACAATGGTAACGCTACGCTAAGAGTACGATTCCAACTCCATTCACTTAACTCTTTGCCCATATAGTGTCCTAATAAGAGATAACCATTGAATCCGGCAAAATAGTAAAAGGTTCCGAAAGAATTCCACGATGCAATTCCGAAAAGATCTTTTGTGATAAATGTATAGGCATAAGGAAGGAAAAGGGTTGCTCCCCAGATATACAGAAAGTTTTTCTTCTGCGTACGTGTCGCTTTCTCTACCCATGCTGAGAAGACAGGCATGTAAAGATAAAGCCCCAGGAGCATATAGAGATACCACATGGGAACAGTGTAGACATTGAATCGAAAAGGGATTAAAAGGATGTTTGTCCAGGCAGACTCCCAGGATTGAGAGGCATCTGAAGAAGCATAGGCAAATACCTCTGATATTGATGAAGATGGCATTTCTAATACACCTGTAATCCAGGGATAAAGATTATACAATACAGACCAAATAAGGAAAGGTACTGCGATTCGTAGCAGGCGTTTTCGGTAAAACAGGCCAAAATCCATCCTTACGGGTAATAAGAGGAGTCCTGTGATCATAACAAACAAAGGGACACAGGGACGCAAAAAAGAGCCATAAACAGTGCCCCAGAAATTAAATTCCGGATTTAAACGAGCTTCAGGAGATACATTGAACGGGTCACAACAGTGGATACAAATCACCATAAATATGGCAATAAAACGAAGTACATCTATCCAAACGATGTGCCCCGGAGAGTTAATCGTACGATTTTGTTTCATTATTACGTGTTTTTAGTATTAAAACCACAAAAATACAAAATCAGTTCCCCCTCACTTTTTAACTACTTAAAGAAATAATCACTTCTTGCGCAGTGCGCAGAGCGTCACGTGAGACATACCCAGAAATGACGCAATATATCCCAAATTAACCCGCTGAAGCAATCCGGCATGATTCATTTCGAAATCCCGGTAACGATCCTCTGCCGACATATAGAAGCGATAAATCAGCCGTCGCTCCATCTGCACAAAAGCACGCTGGTGAACCATACGCAACCAATTAGCTATTTCAGCGGACTCTTGACATAAACGTTCAAGTTCTGCTATAGGAATAAAATAAACCAGTGAATCTTCCAGCATCTGTACCGTTTCATTCTCGTATCCCTTCGTCGGTCCATGAAAACTATTCGTGGAATAAAGCAACTCTCCCTCACTACTAAACCACGATGTTAATTCTTTACCATCGACAACATTGAAGGCTCGCGCTATCCCTTTCTCGACGAAATAGACATTTACGTCCTTTTTTAGGGGTGAAATCAGCACCTCACGCTTCGAAAGCTGTAACGGACGAAGAGCGTCAGTGAGTTTTAAAAGCGTTGGCGCACTTATTTTAGATATAGCTTCGATTGACTCAATAATTCTTTGCATGGGATTTTTATTTTATACCATAAAAATAAGAGGATTACTGAATGATAATTGATCAGTAATCCTCTTTTATGGATTGTACCTATTTATTCTTTGGTGTAACAAACCTGTTATACAGGGCTAAACCGATAATAGTAGAAATTCCGATCAACGAGAAGATAAGCCAAAGGGTTCTTGGCTGATTCAGATGATCTACATAATGAACATAAAGCTGTGATCCGAGAATACCTCCAACCCCACTTCCAATCACCCCGTAAAGGAATGAGTAACCCAGGTATAGGGCTTTTTTGTCTGCTGGAGCAATTAACCCGACATAAGAGATAAATTTTGGATGTGCAATCATCTCGCCAATCGAGAAAATAAAGATCCCTGCCATAAAAATCCAAATACTTTCGGACAACGCCAGACAGGCCATACCTGCTGTAGCAATAAGAAGTCCGACAATCATTGTTGGAAGCGCTTTGGTGTTCTTTACAATATTTGAAATAAATAACTGAAGTGCAATAATAGCAAATGCATTAATTACTGTTACATGCTCTGAATCAAACTTCCACTCAGGATTATCCACAAAATTTGAGAGTAACCCATTCATCATTGCATTTACAGGAGTTGCATCCACATAATCTTTAAGATACCACAAGACAGTATCAAACATCTGAAAATAAAGAATCCAGAATCCACTGTAAATGACGATCATCGACAAAAACCGAAAATCTTTAAGAACCAGAGCAGCCTCTTTAAATACGACACCCAAAGATTTAGTGCTTTTTGGTCGTTGTGGCTCCTTATACACCAACATATTCAAGAAATAGAGGGATCCTGTTCCTATGGCTGCCATCAGGAAGATGTAGCTCCACGAAATACTTTTCAGGTAGGGAACAAAAATCAGCGGAAAGATAAACGCTCCAAGATTTATGGACCAGTAGAAGATGCCAAATCCAAGGGTCGAATTTTCTTCGGTCGTTTCACGAGCAATCGTCCCCGAAATAATCGGTTTAAAAACTCCTGCACCCAATACCATCAACATGAGACTGGCAAATACAGTGGTGTATGTTTCCGACATACTGGTGAGAAAATAACCAAGAGACATAACCACAAAAGCAAAGGTTAGCATTTTACGGTATCCGTAGCGATCTGCCATAGCTCCCGAAATAATCGGCAACAAATAAAGTAATGGGGTGATCGTACTTTTTATAACTCCTACACTCTCACGGGTGAAGCCTAAGCCGCCCTCGTCAATTCCTAATACTAAATAGACCGAAAGTACGGACATCACACCATAATATGAGCCCCTTTCAAAAAACTCCATCACGATTACAGTCCAAAAGTTTCGGGAAAACGATTTAATTCCCGTTGCTGTTTTTTTCTGATTCATTCAAATAAAAATAATCTGTGTTCTTGAAAAATAGTATCGTTGGCTAAAATACAAATTTTATTCGGTTTTTTGTTAAACCATAGCTTAACAGTTTATGTTATATTTTAAGTAACCTTCAATTCAACCAGTATGAAAATCCATGAATTCCAGGCTGAAAAACTCTTTAGCGAATTTGGCATCCCCATCGTACAGGGTGTCGTTTGCCAAAGTGCAGAAGAAGCCAAGGAAGCATTCCGCCTGTTTGGCAAATCCCCGGTTGTTATTAAAGCTCAAGTCCATTCAGGTGGCAGAGGAAAAGCCGGAGGTGTAAAAGTAGCTACCACAGAGGCTGAAGTCATCCAGAAAGCCGGAGAAATACTTCAGTTACTCTTCCAGGGACTACCAGTGAAACACTTGCTGATTGTCCCTAAGATTAACATACGGAATGAGCTCTATCTGAGCATGACCATAGACCGAAATACAAAATCTGTTCTCGTCATTACTTCGCGTGAAGGCGGTGTAGACATTGAAACTGTCGCAAAAGTGTACCCGGAAAAAATCCATAGATTCCCTGTGGATACGTTGCTGGGGATGCCTTCTTTTGTTGCACGCGACATTGCTATGACTTTGTTTGAGGACCCTTATCTGATTAAACAGGCTGTCTCGATAATCCAAAGAATGTATCTTCTTATGAACCAGAAAGATGCTTCTCTAATCGAGATTAATCCGCTGGTTGTTAATAGTAGCAACCGTCTGGTTGCCCTGGACGCGAAGATGATATTCGATGACAACGCCCTATTTCGTCACAAAGAGCTGGAAGAATTGTTTGAGTTGAGTGAAGAAGAGAAAAAAGAGATGATGGCTAAAGAGAAAGGATTTAGTTATGTACAAATGGATGGACAAATCGGCTGTATGGTAAACGGCGCCGGTCTTGCCATGACGACCATGGATGTTATTAAACTTCATGGTGGAGAGCCTGCAAATTTCCTGGACATCGGAGGTAGCTCTAACCCTCAGAAGGTGACAGATGCCATGCATTTGCTTACAACTGATCCGAATATTAAAGTAATACTTATAAATATATTTGGAGGAATAACCCGGTGCGATGATGTCGCAAACGGAATTGTTGAGGCTTTTAAATCTTTAGAATTTACGATACCTGTAGTCATCCGGTTAGCTGGGACAAATGCTCAGGCAGGACGTGAGATTCTGGCCAATTCTGGCTTTATGAGCGAGGAGACCATGGATGAAGCCATTTATAAAGCAGTAGAAATCAGTCAATCCAAATAATACAATTATGAGTATTCTTTTAAATCAGGATACGCGACTGATGGTTCAGGGTATCACGGGACGCGATGGCACTTTTCATGCCGCTAAAATGAAATCCTACGGAACAAACATCGTGGCCGGCACCTCTCCGGGAAAGGGGGGAGCGACCATTCATGATATTCCTGTTTACAATACCGTTGAGGAGTGTGTGCGTTTAGCAAAAGCCAATACTTCTATACTTTTTGTACCAGCTCCTCATGCTAAAGATGCCATGCTGGAGGCAATCAATGCCGGCGTGACTCTGCTAATCTGTATCACCGAAGGGATACCTACGTTAGACATGGTTCAGATCATGAGCTATGCTCAACTCAAAGGAGCTAAGATTATTGGACCAAACTGTCCGGGGATCATTTCGCCAAATAGATGTCTGGCAGGGATCATGCCT
>JBOFXU010000336.1:0-10565 GCA_051654305.1 Bacteroidales bacterium
GCCCTTTTAGCATCAAAAGCAATTCTCATAAATAATATCAATTGGTATATCTGTTAGATGCATCTATCAGACAATTCGCTGCAAAGGTAGTAAAATACTCTGATTTTTTATGAGTTACTTAATATAAGCAGTAATATGCAGGTAGAAATTACCTCGGGGCTATTACAAAACTTATAAACCATATAGTTATGCCATCTCTTCTATACTCATACACTTCGAATCTCTAAGAATAGAACAACAACCAAGAGATTAATCTATAAAATATATATCTTTGAGTTTTTAATTTGTTACTTTGTTACTTCTTAATTGTAACGACAGTAATAACGTAAGCTTTGTAAGAATGATAGAAATTAATAATACTAAACTTGTTGTTTTTGCCTTTGATGATAATTATGTCATGCATGGAGTAACAGCAATTACATCGTTGTTGGAAAATAATAAAAATATAAATTTCGAGATCGGAGTTCTTACAGATTATTTTTCAGATAACTCAACTTTATGTTTGAATACTCTTGAACGTAAATATTCGAACTGTAAATTGTCAGTAAGAATAGTAGAAGATGATCTTTTTAATGAGATTGGACAAACAATATCATATATTTCAAAGCATACTTATTATAGATATATTATTGCAAATATTTTCAAAGACTCCGATCAGGCACTATACTTAGATAGTGATCTAATAATAAATGGAAGTCTTTCTGATCTGTTGAATACAGATTTGAATAACTACTACGCAGCAGCAGTTCCTGATGCATGGATTATGGAGGATAACTATCAATGTAAATTAGGTTTTAGGGCAAATGAATTTTACTTTAATGCAGGTGTAATATTATTTAATCTGAATAAAATAAGAGAGGAAGGATTTGCAGAAAAGTTCTTTAAGATTAATATTGAATGGAAGGATAATATCATATTTCAAGATCAGGATGTTTTAAATTTAGCATTAAGAAATAAGGTGAAGTCATTAGATATAAAATATAATTTCACTTTGAAAGATGTTTTGTCTGATTTTCAGAAAGGGACGGAGGCTATTATCGTGCATTATACAGGATCAATAAAACCATGGACTGTTGCAAGAAAGCATCCAAATAAATTAGATTATCTGTATTTTAAATACTTAAAAGAAACATGTTTTGGCGAAAAAGCCAGAAAAATGAAATTTGATCACTTTATAACGAGATATACAATGAAAAAGAAGCGTAAAAAGAAAGTGGCTTTGATTGTTGATGAGTTCTTCGGTGGTGCAGGAACTGCTTTTGGTGGGTATGGATTCTTAGCGAGAAATTTGATTTGTAAATATTTACCTAATGATGATTTTATTATAGATGTCTTAATTTCAGAAAATAAAGATAAGTGGGCATTTAAGGCAAAGAAAACGGTCGTAGACAATACGAAGGTATATGTTCTGCCTGGTCGTAAATTTGCTCGTATGTGGATGAAAAGACAAAAGTATGATCTGTTCTTTTCAATCGAATACACATGGGATGCATTAAAATATATCTCACCCAAAAGAGCGAAACTTCTTCACTGGATTCAAGATCCAAGACCTTGGGAGGACTGGAAAGAAATACAAACAGTTAAACTTTTTCCTGAAGGATGTTATTGGAACTCTGCTTTATACGATCGTGTACATGATTGGAGCAGAGATGGTAAGGTTAGATTTATTACTCAGGGTAATTTTCTAAAACAAAAAGCAAGAGATCTTTATCGACTTCCTGAAGGAACACGAATGGATTACTTTCCCAATCCGATTGATATAAACTACGGTTTTAGTGAAGAAACTACTCCAAAAGAGAATATTATCTTATTTGTAGGCAGAATAGAGTCAGTGAAAAGAGGTTGGTTGTTTTGTGAAATAGCAAAGCTCTTACCTGAATATCAGTTTTGTATGATGGGGCAGACTTTTCGTGAAAAAGAGGAAAATCAAAAGATAATGGGAGGGTACTCTGATATTCCGAATCTTCATTTTCTAGGACATCTGGAAGGAGAGGAGAAGAACAGATATTATGAGCGAGCGAAAATCCTTGTGAATACATCGATTCACGAAGCTATCCCTATTACATTTCTCGAAGCATTATCCTATGGAGTTCTTTTAGTAAGTTGTCAGAATCCTGATGGTTTAACTGAGCGTTTCGGTAAATCAGTCGGATTGGTTTATGGAGATGGATTTGATAAGGTTCAACTTTTTGTTGATGCTATTCGAGAGTTAATGTCTGATGATCAGAAAAGACTTGAGCTTTCAAAAGCTGCAATAGATTATGTTAAAGCAGATCATAGTGTGCAGAAGTTTGTTAAGGAAATGAGAAGTGTTATAAATGAAGAATTAAATAAATAATGGCTCAGGTTTCCGTAATTATACCAATTTATAACGTGGCTCAATACTTAGATAAATGTATCTCCTCTGTAATAGATCAGACATTTAAAGATATTGAGATAGTAGCTGTGAATGATGGAAGTACTGATGATTCTTTATCTGTTCTGGAAAAATATGCATCCGCAGATGCTCGTATCAAAATAGTTTCAAAACAGAATGAGGGATTGGCTATGGCGAGAGCTACAGGAGTAGAAAATGCAACTTCTGAATATATTTTTCATTTAGATGGAGATGACTATATTGAGCCCACTTTGATTGAAGACGTTCTCTCTGAGATGTTAAAGAAAGATGCTGATATAATGATGTTTCGTTTTCAGTATGACTATCCAGACCGGTCTGTTGTATCAGTGCCATATCCTCAGAGTAACTACTCTAATATTGAGCTGCTTAAATATTTGTGGAAGGGGGCAGGTTATTATGCTGTCTGGGCATACATCCATAAAAGATCTTTATATAAGGGTGTTAAGTTCTATATGGGGTTGAGTTTTGCTGAAGATGTATATCTGACGTCTCAGCTGTTATATAATGCATCCAATATTTGTATATATGACTCAAAACCGTTACTTCATTATCTTATTCGTAATACGTCCATTTCTAATGGATCAATTAGTGCATCCAAAGTAAGAGACATACAGCTTTATCCAGATCTTGTTAGAGAGTTCATGTCAGAGAAACCTGAGTATCAATCTGTCGATAAAGAGTTAATCTGTCTAAAACTAATTGCCTATAACACGTTATTGCAAAGAGGTTGGTTCGAAGGAGCAAAAGAACGCTCGATAGAATCAGTTAAGATGTTGAGAAAGTATCCCGATCTGGCAAAGGTTCCATCTGTAAAAGCTTTTCGTAAACTATTCGTTTTATTTACCAAGAACAGAATGATGGCACTTCTTTTTGCTAAATACTATAAATTAAAAGGTAAAATTTATTAGAACTTTTATGAGAGTAGCTTTTTTGCACTTTGAATATCCTTTCGGAGGAGGTGAGATGGTAACTTCTAACTTATCTGAATATTTGATCTCTAAAGGATGTAAAGTAGACGTTTTGGTATGTAAGTTAAATATTTTGCGGGACAAAGAAATCACCTTTGTTAATCTACCTTATACACGTAGAATTAATCACAACGAAAATATTGATTTTATTATTGAGTATATCAACACTAAGAACGTTGATATACTCGTTTTACCTGGTGTGTATTTAAAGCGTATTGATTTAATAAAGCAAAAAACATCAGTTAAAGTTGTCTTTAATTTGCATAGTGTACCCATGTGGGAAGCAATGAATAAGGTGATTGTAGCAAAAGAGAAAGCAAAGCGGTCATTGCTTCATGGTTTGGAATGGATACTAATCCAAAGTGTTAAATATAATCTCTTAAAGACTCATCAAAAGTCAATCCGCCGATTGTATTATAAAACATTTCAGATGGTTGACGCTTATGTGGTTTTATGCTCAAAATATAAGACAGATATAGAGCAAGTCCTAAAGCTTGAAGATTCATCGAAGCTATTCGTTATACCAAATTCTACTAATCCAGGGCGATGTGTTGATTTTAGCACAAAAGAGAAGGAGGTTTTGTATGTAGGGAGATTGAGTTATGCTGATAAAAGAGTCGATCGTTTAATTGATATCTGGGCAGATTTATCAATTAAAAGTGACCAATGGAAATTGAGAATTGTGGGTGATGGGCCGGAATTAAATAGATTGAAAAATCTTGTGGCTAATTATGGGTTATCAAATGTGCTTTTTGAAGGATATCAAAGCGACTTACAGCATTATTATACTAAAGCATCTATTCTCTGTTTAACTTCGACCTTTGAAGGATGGGGTTTGTGTTTGACCGAAGCTCAGGCATATGGCGTTGTGCCGATCGCCTTCAATTGTTCAGCTGGAGTAGAGTATATTCTTTCACCCAATTGCGTGAATGGGATTCTTGTTCCACCTTTTATGTTAGATACTTATGCAAAAGAGTTGGCGTGGTTGATGACTAATGATCAGGATCGGATAAAAATAGCCAAGGCTGCACTCATTAAATCCAATGAGTACAGTCCTGATGCAGTTGGCGAAAAGTGGCTAAAACTTTTTAAGTCACTTATTTCGCAGTAAGTTTAGCGTATATTTCGCAGTATTTACGTGCGGCATTATCCCATGAGTAGGAGTGGGCATATTCAATTTGTTGATGAATATCGTGCTGATTGAACTGTTCCATTCCTTTCATAAATTCAGCTCTCATTTTCTCAGGGTGAAAATCGTAATCGAAATAAAAACAATAGTCTTTTCCAATTTCTGGTAAAGACGTGTGCTGAGAGATAAATGTAGGTTTGCCGTAATGCAGTGCCTCAATAACAGGGAGACCAAACCCTTCTGCGATAGATGGGAAAAGGAAAGCCGAGCAATTTCGGTAATACCAGTCTTTGTCTGCTTCACTTACTGGGCCCAATATCTTTACACGATCTTCGACATGAAGTCTTCTGGCCTCTGCGATAATCTTAGTGCAATAATCAGATTTATTTCCTGCAATAATCAATTCATATTCATTATCAACCAGAAGAGCTGGAAGTACGTGAAAGTTCTTTTTCGGGAGTATAGTGCCAACAGTAAATAAAAACTTCCGTTCAGGCTTGTAAACGGGGTAATCTGTTGGATTACCATCATAAAAAGTACAGCCGTTATATATTACATCAAATGGTTTATTCTCAGTTCTGAGGTGTTTGAGTGCATCTTGTTTAGCAAATTCAGAGATAGCCACTAGATAATCCGCTTTGTCAACGTTTTTTTGAACCCATGCGTGTAGCTTTTTCGCTTTTTGTGGCGATTTCTCGTAAAGATAATTAAGATCATGTATCGTTAGAACGACCTTTGTGTTTGATGGGATATATTTTCCTAACTGAAAAGAAGTGTGAAATAAATTGATTTTTGAACTTGCTCTGAAATAGATCTTGTCAAAAAAAGTAAGAAGTCTGAATTTAATTCCATTAGGAAGAAATGGTAGACATTTCTTTGTGATCAGATAGGACGTGTTTATCTGATATTCATCTTTGATTTTTTCAATTGAATTTGCAAGTTGAGTGCAAAAAGAGAAAAGTCCAGTATTCGGATGCTTAATTTTTTCACAATCAATCATTACTTCAGGTTTCTTCATATCCATCTCTTTTTTTATTTTCTGCCGAAATCTGCCGGAATCTCCCCCCAGATGTGGGTCTCCCATTTCAGAATCGGATTCGAATACGTATTGTTTTGTAACCACTTCTCAGCGCGAGCGATCAGATCAAAAATCTCATCGTTACGCCCCGTCTTCTCCAGTGTGGTCTTACACTTTTTGTTCTTTACCCACTTCATCGCATTCAAGCTATCCGTGTACACCGGCATGTTCGACTGCTTCTGTTTCAGCAGAGCCAGTCCGTGAACCAGCGCCAGAAACTCCCCGATGTTATTCGTTCCATCCTGCAGAGGTCCGATGCGAAAGATCTCGTGACCAGAACGTACATACACCCCCCGATACTCCATAAGCCCCGGATTACCCAGGCACGAAGCATCCACGGCTATCGCCTCAAGCTCATAGCGCGGCCCCGCAAGCGAGTCAATCGTCACCTTCGGTTTAGTGTTCGGTGTGCCCGCCTGCTTCAGATACAAGTCATGATTGCTGCGAAAAGCCTCCACAGCCTCCTCCTTGCCCTGAAACGATTTATATTTCGCTCCTTTGAATTCAGCAATTTGTCGCTTACACTCTTCCCAGGAGTCGTAGATCCCCGGGTTATGACCCACCCAGACTACATAATATTTTTTTGTTCGCATCATCTCATTGTCAAAATAGAATAGGACTACAAAAGTAATGTATATTCAGCATAAAAAGACAAAAAAATGTACATTTGCTACCGAAAACAACTTATTTGCCTAAATCAAAGATGAAAATGATGCACAGAATCTTCCTCATCGGATATATGGGAGCTGGGAAAACCACCATAGGTAAGATCTTAGCCCGTAAAATGAATCTCACGTTTATCGATCTCGACTCCTTTATCGAGCAGCGTTACCACAAAACCGTATCCTTGCTTTTCCACGAAAAAGGCGAACAGGGATTTCGCGAGATCGAACGTCTGATGCTCCACGAAGTCGCCGAATTTGAAAACGTCGTCGTCTCCACTGGCGGAGGAACACCCATCTTTTTCGACAATATCGAATATATGAATGCCAAAGGCTGCTCCGTCTATCTCGAAGCCAGTAGCGACCTTCTGACCGAGCGCCTCCGCAAAGGTGCCGATAAACGCCCACTGATTGCCGGCAAAACCATCGAAGAGCTGCGCGCCTTCATCACACAGACCCTCACCCTGCGCAATCCCTATTATCAGAAGGCCACCCTGCGCATCCCCATCGACGGCGAACACCACACCATCGATCAAATCGTAGCGCAGATTATCACCCGTTATTCCACGTAGGAGATTGATCGCTAAGTTCCAAATGAACAATCGTTCATAGCCCGGCAGAGGGAGTATTTCGCAAAGTTTAATAAAAAATAAACGCTCAGAATGTCATTTGTCTGATAAAACTTGTAAATTTGCGAGGTTTTATCAAATAATCACAATGCATTCGACAAAAAAGAATTTCATAGACATAGAGCAGGTTGTCAAAAAGAAAGCACCCGGTGCCGCCCGTAAAATTCCATCATTTATCTTTTCAGCATTGAAAAAAATTATCTGTCAGGATGAATTAAATGAATTTTTACATAAAAACGAAGGCAAAGTGGGACTCGATTTTGCAGATGCCCTCGTCGGTCAGCTCTCCTCTGGTGTAGAGGTCGTTGGCCTCGAGAACATCCCCCTCGACGGTCGCTATATATTTGCGTCGAATCATCCCCTTGGCGGAATGGACGGCGTCACACTTTTATCCGTATTAGGCAAACGATTCGGACCCCAGGTGCGCTTTATCGTAAATGACTTGTTGATGAATGTCAAACCCCTTACCCCCGTATTTGTTCCCGTGAACAAACATGGCGGTCAGTCCAAAAGTAATCTCGATAGCCTCAACAGTGTACTCGAATCAGACGCACAAGTAGCTATCTTTCCCGCAGGATTAGTTTCCCGCTTACAGGATAACGGGAAAATAGAAGACTTAGACTGGAAGAAAACCTTTGTATCTCAGGCCGTACGCTATCAGAGAGATATCGTACCCGTCTATTTTGAAGCAAAGAACTCCAACTTTTTCTACAAATTTGCTTTTTGGAGAAAAAAGCTAAAAGTTAAAGTAAACATAGATATGCTCTTTTTACCCAGAGAGCTTTTTAATAAGAAGAATCAAAAATTTATAGTGCATTTTGGCCAACCGATTCCTTACGAATCGCTTCAGGAAGAACGCTCCCATCAGGAGTGGGCAAAGCACATCAAAAACCAATTGTATGCAAAAAATTATCGCACCCATCGATAAGGAGTTGATTAAGGCTGAGTTGACGCCCGAAAGATTGCTACGCACAACCAATAAGGCAAATAACGAAATCTATGTGATCGATTATCACAATGCCCCACACACCGTTCGCGAAATCGGACGCTTGCGCGAAATCGCTTTCCGTGATGCAGGCGGAGGTACAGGCATGGAGATCGACCTCGATGAGTTCGATACGATGGAGAAGCCTTATCAGCAATTGATCGTATGGAATCCCGATGCAGAAGAAATATTAGGCGGATACCGCTTCCTTTTTGGCGATGAAGTTCAATTCGACGAGCACGGCCACCCAAAATTGGCCATGGCACATTTGTTCCATTTCTCCGACGAATTTATCAACGACTACCTCCCGAAAACCCTCGAACTCGGACGCTCTTTCGTTCGTGTCGAATATCAGTCTTCCCGTGCCGGAGCCAAAGGCCTGTTTGCATTGGATAACCTATGGGATGGACTGGGAGCACTTACCGTAGTACACCCCCAAATGGAATACTACTTCGGTAAAATGACCATGTATCCCGACTACAAAAGCGAAGCCAGAGACCTTATTCTCTACTTCCTTCAGAAACATTTCGGCGACCCCGATAATATCGTCGTACCTATCAATCCAGTCTCTTCCCACGAAGAGCAGGTACACTTCAAAGATATCCTTACAGAGCAGGACTTCCGCGCAGACTACAAAATTCTGAACGCCGAAATCCGTAAAGAGGGACTAAATATCCCACCGCTCGTAAATGCTTACATGAGTCTTTCGCCTAAGATGAAAGTATTTGGAACAGCAATCAATCAGGAATTTGGATTGGTTGAAGAAACAGGTATCCTTATCAAAGTCGAAGAAATTATCGAAGAAAAAAGATTACGTCACATTGAGTCATTCGAACCCAACTTCGGATTCATCAAACCCAATACCGACTGTTAATCCCACCCCCATACAAGGCACAGCGCAACCCCTCGGTTGCCCTGTGCCTTGACTCATTTATACCCCCTGTTCGTTCCCTTAATATTCACAATAAGAGTTAAGATCAGGACAATTCAGGAAATAAATGATTATATTTGCGGGCAATTAAATAGCTGACAGACTTCTCAAAATATTATTGAATAGCTTTTTTATGCAAGAAAAAATTATCATCCTCGATTTCGGTTCTCAGTACACGCAATTGATTGCAAGAAGAGTACGCGAACTGAATACTTATTGTGAAATCCTTCCTTATAACAAGTTTCCTGAAAACACCGACGGTGTTAAAGGGGTGATCCTTGGTGGTAGTCCTTTTTCAGTGAATGATCCAAATGCGTTAGAAACAGATTTGGAACGTATTCGTGGAAAATTTCCTCTATTAGGAGTGTGTTATGGAGCTCAGTATCTGGCGAAAAACTCAGGCGGAAAAGTAGGTTCTGCAGATTCTCGCGAGTATGGCCGCGCTCATTTGCGTAACATTGATACAGAAGATATTCTTTTCAAAGGTATCCCTGAGAACTCTCAGGTATGGATGTCACACGGAGATACAATCTTAGATATGCCTCAGACATTCAAAGTAGTAGCAAGCACAGAAGATGTGGAAAACGCTGCTTACCGTATCGAGGGCGAAAATACATGGGCTGTTCAGTTCCACCCTGAAGTATATCATAGCGAAGATGGCAAAATCCTTTTGAACAACTTCCTCAAAGACATTTGTGGATGCGCTCAAAACTGGACACCAGCTTCATTTATCGAAACAACGGTAAACGAACTAAAAGCGAAATTAGGCGAGGACCGCGTTGTTCTTGGACTTTCCGGAGGAGTAGACTCTACCGTAGCCGCAGTTCTTCTGAATAAAGCAATCGGCAAAAATCTGTTCTGTATCTTTGTAGACAACGGATTACTTCGTAAAGACGAATTCGAGTCAGTAATGACCAACTACGAAGTCTTAGGACTAAATGTAATCGGAGTACGTGCAGCCGACAAATTCTACACAGATTTGGCAGGCGTAAGCGATCCCGAACAAAAACGTAAAATTATCGGTAAAGGATTTATCGATGTATTCGACGTTGAAGCACACAAACTCGAAGATATCAAATGGCTCGCACAAGGAACCATCTATCCCGATATCATCGAATCACTATCCATCACAGGGATGGTCATCAAATCACACCACAATGTAGGTGGATTGCCTGACCGCATGAAACTTCAGATCGTCGAGCCACTCCGTCTTCTATTCAAAGATGAGGTGAGACGCGTAGGTCGCGAATTAGGTATCCCTGCCGGATTAATCAGCCGCCACCCATTCCCGGGTCCAGGTCTTGCCGTACGTATCCTTGGAGATATCACTGCAGACAAAGTAAGAGTGCTTCAGGAAGCTGACGCTATCTTCATCAACGGACTACGCGAACACGGTCTTTACGATCAGGTATGGCAAGCCGGAGCAATCCTTCTTCCGATCCAGTCCGTAGGAGTAATGGGCGACGAGCGTACTTACGAAAATGCAGTAGCACTAAGAGCCGTAGTTTCAACCGATGGTATGACAGCCGACTGGTCAAGATTACCTTACGAGTTCCTGGCGAAAATTTCAAACGAAATCATCAATAAAGTACGTGGCGTAAACCGCGTAGTATATGATATCAGCTCAAAACCACCCGCAACGATCGAGTGGGAATAAGAGAAATACCCCATATTCAAAAAGGGCATCTTCCAAAAGAAGGTGCCCTTTTTTTGTTCTGTTATATCCATTCAACACCAGCCCTCAACCAGACAGCCACGCTCTCTTCTTCTGTTGTATACCATCAG
>JBOFXU010000337.1:0-2689 GCA_051654305.1 Bacteroidales bacterium
GTTATCAAAGTATATTCTTTGTCTAACGAGAAGTAAATCGGATCAACTCCAAAAGTAGGGGCAATGTTTCTGTTTGTCCCCGCAACGCATACAATTTGCAGCGTCTCTGTATATCGTATTAACAGACGCGCCTGGGGCCAGATTGGTGAAATAACAACGCAGATATATAATTTGCATGCCGTTATGAATAGGCCTTATTTTCTACCATTCTGTCAAATTCCTAATCGCTGAGAATGCGATAGAATTTACCCGAAAGATTTCGTGTCTGTATATTTAACGCAGGATTTATTATATATATTGCTGATAATAAACGCCTTGTGTTTTAGTGCATTTCTTTGCCGGCAAAAATCTACTTTTACGTTCCGAAATACAGATTCTTCTAACAATACGGTAGTATGTACCACTGAGTCCAGTTTACGAAAAGTAACGATATTTATTTTATCCCATAAAAGAAGCCCTGTCAAATGCTCATAACGAGATTTGACAGGGCTTTTATTTTTGATAGCGTGCGATACTGAATCAATTTACTTCAGGATAATCTCCTTGATAATTGGGCAGCAGGTATGTGCACCGGTAACTTGAATCTTAACAGAGAGAATCGTTTTGTTGTCTACTGTCGCATTGGCTTCACCCAGTTAACTCTTCAGAACAAATTATTTGTTAGGAGTTTCCCATTTCTTTGTTTCAGTACAAGAAAGATTTACTGTCTGATTACCACACTTGATCATGAAAGCTCCTTTTTCAAGGATCCATTTACCATCGTACCCAACAAAAGCCAGGTCACTTGCTTTGAGTTTCATTGTAACAGTTTTAGTCTCACCTGGTTTTAGATCAACCTTCTCGAAGTTACGTAAACGAATATTGTCTGGGCTAAGGCTTGCTACTACATCTCGAGAGAAGAGTAATACGCTTTCTTTACCTGCTACTTTTCCAGTATTTGTTACATCTACTGTGAAAACAAGTTCATCCTGCCATGAGAATTCTTTCTTACTTGCTTGTAGGTTGCTGTAAGCAAAAGTAGTGTAGCTTAAACCGAACCCAAAAGGCCATTGTACGTCCATTACAGAATCGTAGTTGTAGTTTCCATCCATCTGCCCTATATTTTCGCATGGCTTGTAGTCGTAAGTAGCCAATGAGTTAATAAGACGAGGATAAGTAAATGGAAGCTTACCGCTAAAGTTAGCATCTCCAGCAATCAGGTTAGCCAGAGCATCCCCCCCGTAGTTGCTAGGAAGCATTATATTCACTACTGCTTTTGCTAAAGGCTCAATTTCATTAATAATGCGAGGGCGACCTTGGTTTAATACCATGATGATAGGTTTACCTGTAGTACTTAGAGCTTTTACCAGATCTTTTTGATTTTTTGATAGGTTCAAGTCTGTCAAGTTTCCAGGAGTCTCACAGTAGGAGTTTTCGCCGATACACGTTATGATAATATCAGCTTTTGCTGCTGCTGCTACTGCCTTTTCGATTTCTGGAGTATGCTCTTCCCAATAAAGACCTTCATTATTGTAGAGTACACCTGGTTCGTAGATAATATTTTTTTTACCAAACTTGTTGCATAGTGCTTCATAAATAGTATTGTATGCTTCTGCATATTTGTCAGCATCTTTACCTTGCCAAGTATAGCTCCAGCCTCCATTCAATGAGCGCATCGAGTTAGCATTTGGACCTGTCAATAGTATTTTAGTGCCCTTTTTAATAGGCAGCAGGTTGTCTACGTTTTTTAATAATACTTCAGACTCCTCGGCTGCTTGCAAAGCATCTTTAGCAAAGTCTGCACATGCAAATTTGTTGTAAGATTTGATATCCCAGGTAGGTCGTTCAAATAAATTTAAACGGAATTTCAGACGTAAGATGCGGGATACAGCATCGTTGATACGCTCCATCGATACTTCTCCCTCGTTTACTAACTCTTTAAGATATTCACAGAAGCTTACTTCGTAAGGAACCATTGACATATCTACTCCAGCATTTATTGAGATCTTGATTGCCTCTTTTTTACTTTCAGCAATAAAGTCGCGGCTATGTAGGTTGTTTATATCTGCCCAATCTGTAACAATCATACCATCCCAGTTTAAGTCATTCTTAACCCAACCCGTCAGCAATTCTTTGTTCGCGTGGAAAGGCATCCCATTATCAATACCAGAGTTCACCATCAATGAAAGTGCACCAGCGCGGATAGATGCTAAGAAAGGTGCAAAATGTTTTTCGCGCATATCGCTACGCGAGATTGAAGAAGGTGTGCGGTCTTTACCAGATACAGGTACACCATAACCCATAAAGTGCTTCAAGCAAGCAGCAACATTATTCGGTCCAATGTTATTTAAGTCTTCCCCTTGGAAGCCTTTTACAGCCTCTACAGCCATTGCGACATTAAGATATGTATCCTCCCCAAAACTCTCCCACATACGAGGCCATCTTGGATCCCGACCTAAGTCCATTACGGGAGCATAGGTCCACGGAATAGAGCCAGCTTTAGTTTCATACGCTGATATTTCAGATCCACGACGTACTAATTTGCGATTGAATGTAGCAGCCATATTGATGCCTTGGGGGAAGTATGTCGCATCTAAAGTGTATGTGGCACCGTGAATTTGATCAACTCCATAGATGCAAGGAATCCCCATTGTTTCCATCGACTTGGTTTGTAGATCCGTGATAAGTTCACTCCAGGTCTCTTTGGTTT
>JBOFXU010000338.1:0-7742 GCA_051654305.1 Bacteroidales bacterium
AAACACTCCGGGTATTAATTTCCTCTCCGTTACTTAGCACCACCTTGTTATTCTCATAACTTTTGAGTGTTGTTTCCATCACGAGATTTACGCCCATCTTCCCAAGATAACGGGAAGCATCTTCAGAAGCTTTCTCATCGAAAGCCGAAAGTACCCGGGAGAATGCATCAATCAGATAGATCCGCATTTTAGAGAAGTCAAGTTCGGGATAATCTTTAGGCAGCACATATTTTCGCATCTCTGACATAGATCCGGCAAGCTCCACACCTGTGGCTCCCCCTCCTATGATCACAAAATTGAGGTACGAATCACGTTCCTCTTCATCCTTCGCATTGAGTGATTTTTCGATACTTTCAAGGATATGATTACGAAGATAAAGCGATTCTGAAACACTTTTGAGGGTCAGACATTTTTCCTCTAACTGACTATTGCCGTAAAAATTTGTTTTACATCCTCCGGCAACAATCAGATAGTCATAACTGATCTCTCCGATCGAGGTCTGCAGAACAGAATGTTCTCGGTCTACCCGAACGGCTTCACACATCCGAAAATAAATATTTTTTTGGTGCTGAAATATTTTTCTGAAAGGAAAAGAGATATCACTTGCCTCAATTCCGGAGGTTGCCACCTGATAAAAAAGCGGTTGAAACTGATGATAATTATTTCGATCTATCAGCACGACCTGAAAGTAATTGCGGTCAATGGTTCGCGCAAGCCGCAAGCCGCCGAAACCACCTCCGACAATCACCACTCTTTTCAATTTATTTCTTTCCGGTACAGAAATTTTCGCACTCATCTATGTTTGTGTTTAATCGTTTTTGAACTCGTCATCCATTAAACGATATACCTTTTTATGCATTTTCTTAAACCATGCGGTATAACTTTCGGGATGATCTCTCATATCTCTTTTAAGCTCATCGTAAGAGATATATTTCCATTCAGATACTTCGTCCTCATTGATCTGAGGTTTTTCATCTGTCATTCCAATATATACATGATCTAACTCATGCTCGCACAACGTGTTGTTGAGCTCTGCACGGTAGATAAAATTAAAAACATATTGAAGATTTGTGTCAATCCCCATCTCTTCCTTTAATCTTCTTCGTGCACAAATTTCACTCTCTTCATTACGCATGGGATGTGTACAACTTGTGTTAGACCATAATCCGCCAGAGTGATATTTATCCTCAGCTCTTCTTTGCAACAACCACTCTTTTTTTGAGTTAACAATAAAAACTGAGACAGCTCTGTGAAGTCTTGCTTTTTTATGCGCCTGCATTTTCTCCATTTCTCCAACCACCTGATCGTTTTCGTCGACCAGTACAACTTTGTTTACTTTTAAAGCCATTATGATATGAGTTTTCAGATTAATAAATAGATGAACCTTTTTCAAGTCCATAGTTTTTCACTTAATTAGAAACATACACATCTTTTATTAAGTTCATTATACATATGTTAAAATATAAATAACACAGTAATTGCTTATAACTTTCCCATTTCCATTTGCTTACAATTTTTACAAAGCTTTTCTATCTCCATATTACATTAATTTGTATATTTGCTAAACATAGTACTAACCGATAAATCTCAATAAAAAATATGATATTAACTCAGGCGCTTCGCAAATCTTTTGGGCTGCTCTCCTGCGCAGTATTGCTTCTAACCTCCTGCAACAACACTTCAAAAGATCAGACACTTGAGGAAACAATAGAGGAAGTTGTCGTTGACAACAGACGCTATGGTATTTCACAAGATTCTTTTAACATCGAAAGCTACTCGATTAAACAAGGGGAAAATCTTTCTTCGATTATTTCAAAACTTGGGTTTCCTGTTCAGTTATCTGAAAAAATCGGGACTACCTACAAAGATATTCTTGATCCGGCTAAGCTCAGAGCTGGTGGTAAATACGAAACATTTACTACTCCGGACTCTCTTTCAACAATCAAATACATTGTTTTTGAAAAAAATCAAACCGACTATGCCATTATTGATCTGTCTGCAGATTCAGTGGACGTATACCCTTACACCAAAGAAATTCAGATAAAACGTAAATTTGCCTCCGGAACAATTGAATCCTCTCTTTGGGATGCAATACTGAAAGGCGGCGGAGACCCTCTTCTTGCTCTGAAACTCTCAGATATTTATGCCTGGCAAATCGACTTCTTTGACACAAAAAAAGGAGATTCCTTTTCTGTAGTCTACAACGAAGCATATATCGATGACACAACAGCGCTGTATGTTCACTCGATCGAGAGTGCTGTGTTTGATCACAGCGGGAAAGAATTTAAAGCTATCCCGTTCACTCAGGATAACATCACCGAATATTTTGATGAAAAAGGAAACAGTCTTCGCAAAGCATTTCTGAAAGCTCCGCTTGACTTCTTCCGAATCAGCTCTAAATTCTCAAATGCCCGGTTTCATCCGGTCCTGAAAAGATACCGTGCCCACCATGGCGTTGATTATGCAGCCCCTACTGGAACTCCGGTCAAAAGCATTGGTTCAGGCACTGTGATTGCGAAAGGATTTCAAGCCCGTGGAGGAGGAAACTTTATCAAAGTAAAACATAATGGTAGCTATACTACCAGTTACATGCACCTTTCCCGATTTGCCAAAAACGTCAAGGTGGGAAGCTCTATCCAGCAGGGACAAGTGATCGGATACGTTGGTTCAACCGGATTATCTACCGGACCTCACCTCGATTTCCGCGTGTACAAGGATGGAAAAGCGGTAAACCCATTGAAAATTGATGCTCCATCGTCTCTGCCGATCAAGCAGGAACACAAAAACGACTTCTTAGCACGACGCGATATGCTACTGCAAGAGATTGACAGCTGTCGCTCTCTATCTCCGGTTAATCAGCCCATTGAAATCACCAGATTTGAGAATATCACCAAACTTGACAAGAAGACAAGCTCAACGAACTCTTAACCGTTTAAAAACGGGAATAATACAAAAGCGTACATTTTATCGATATTATCGAATAAAATGTACGCTTTTTGCTATTAAACAAGCCCAGAATGCAACTAAAATGACCAAACCAATCTCTAAAATCAGAACAGAACGCATTCTCCCTTTTATATCTACCATTTTTTTTGTAAGTTTGCCTATTAACAGTATTTTAGAACAAAACAACAAAAATCTATTATAAACTTCAACCCAAAACGATGAAAAAGATCTTTTTAGCTGTGGGAGTTGCAGCGATGTTTTATTCTTTTACAAGCAATAAGAGCACCGAAGCTGCTAACCCTTTCTTTTCAGAGTACACAACACCTTTCCAGGTTCCAAACTTTGATGCCATCACCATCGAGCACTACCTACCTGCCTTCGAAAAAGGTATTGCAGATCAGGCTCAGGAGATTGATGCTATTATTAAAAACCGGGCTATGCCTGATTTCGATAACACAATCGCAGTACTTGACGAAAGTGGTAAACTTCTGGCAAAAGTTAGTCGTGTATTTTTCTCTCAGAACGGAGCATGCACTACTCCTGAAATGCAAGAGCTAAACAAAAAGATTGCTCCTATGCTCTCTAAACATTACGACGATATCAACCTGAACCCTCAGCTGTTTGAGCGCGTAAAACAAGTTTGGGACAGAAGAGCTGATTTTAATCTGAATGCTGCACAGGCAAAACTTCTTGAAGATACGTATAAAGGCTTTGTAAAAGGGGGAGCTAACCTGAATGCGCAAGATCAGGAAAAACTTCGTAACCTGAACAGTGAAATTTCAAAATATCAGATCCAGTTCGAACAAAACGTATTGGCTGAAACAAACAGCTACGAGTTAGTGATCGACAATAAAGCAGATCTTGCTGGCCTTCCTGAAGGTGTTATTGCAGCTGCGGCAACTACAGCCAAAGAAAAAGGGCAAGAAGGCAAATGGATTTTTACACTTCAAAATCCAAGTGTTATGCCATTTCTTCAGTTTGCGGACAACCGTAGTCTAAGAGAGCAGATCTTCAATGCTTACATCAATCGTTGTAACAACGGGAATGAGGCAGACAACAACGAAGTAATCAAAAAACTGGTTGACCTTCGACTTCAGAAAGCAAAACTTATGGGCACAAACAACTATGCGAACTTCATTTTGGAAGAGCGCATGGCGAAAAATGACGCTAATGTCTATAAACTTTTGGATCAGCTTTGGCCATTTGCTGTAGCCAAAGCAAATGATGAAGCAAAAGCACTTCAGTCTGCTATGAACCGCAGTGGATTAGCGGGTGAACTTAAAGGTTGGGACTGGAGATACTACAACGAAAAAGTAATGAAAGAGAAGTTTGATCTGGATGAGAATCAGATCCGTCCTTACCTTACTCTGGATAACGTCACAAACGGTATCTTCTATGTTTGTAAGGAACTTTTTGGCATCAACTTTACTGCAATCCAGGATATCCCGAAACCACACAAAGATGCTGTTGCATATGAGTGTACAGACAAAGATGGTTCTCACTTGGGTGTTCTTTATATGGACTTCCACCCTCGTGCTTCAAAAAGAGGTGGAGCATGGTGTGGTTCTTACCGTGGACAATCTTACGAAAACGGAAAAAAAGTTGCTCCTGTCGTAACGATCGTATGTAACTTTACAAGCCCAACAGAAGGTAAACCTGCGATGTTGAGCGCTGACGAAGCTGAAACTTACTTCCACGAATTCGGACACGCACTTCATAATCTGTTTAAAGATGTTCCTTATAGCGGTGTTGCTGGTGTACCTCGCGACTTCGTTGAACTTCCGTCTCAAATCATGGAACACTGGGCATTTGAACCTTCTGTGTTGAAAGTATATGCTAAACATTATGAAACAGGGGAACCTATGCCGGATGCTTTGATTCAGAAAATGGAGAAAAGTGGAACATGGGGACAAGGTTTTGCTACCACAGAATACCTTGGAGCATCTATCCTTGATATGGACTATCACATCATGGAAAATGTTCCTGCTGATTTCTCTCCTGCAAAGTTTGAGCAAGAGCAGATGACTAAGCGTGGCATCCTTACTCAGATCCCTCCACGCTACCGTTCAACATACTTCCGCCACACTATGGGTGGTGGTTACACTGCCGGTTACTACAGCTACATTTGGGCTGAAGTACTGGATGCTGACGCATTCCAGGCATTTGTTGAAACAGGCGATATCTTTAATAAAGAGGTTGCAAATAAATTCCGTCAGAGTATTCTTACTCCGGGTGGAATCGATGATGCAATGATCATGTACAAAAACTTCCGTGGTTCTGAACCAGGAATCGAACCTCTGCTTAAAAATCGCGGATTAAACTAATTTCCCGAAATAAGGAGAAAATACACAGGAGCTGTGAGATATGAACAATATCTCACAGCTCTTTTTTTTACCAAAATCCTAACACAAAAGAGTCTCTGAAGATATTTTCATCACGTTCAATTGTTATGTTTGTAGTATAAATTATTATAAAGATGAATGAAATAGTTATCATCGCACTTCTTATCCTTCTGAACGGAGCCCTTGCTATGTCTGAAATTGCACTGATTTCGGTAAGAAAGAGCTATTTAGCCAATGAATCAAAGCGTGGCAACAGAAATGCTCGTCTCGCTCTTCGAATTATTGAATCGCCCGACAAGTTTCTCTCTACGATTCAGATAGGCATCACCATTATCGGAATCCTCACCGGGATTTATTCCGGTAGTGTACTGACAGATATGTTCTCGGCACAATTAATTCTATGGGGGGTACCCGAGTCTTACTCCCATGTACTTGCTCAAGGCTTAATTGTTGGAGCAGTCACCTATTTCTCTCTTATTTTTGGAGAACTCGTTCCGAAAAGAATTGGGATGAGCATCGCCGAGAAAATCACCAAACTTGTAGCTCGTCCGATGTATTACCTCTCAGTGATCTCTTCTCCCTTTGTATGGTTATTATCCAAAAGCACCTCTTTTGTATTTCAACTCTTGGGCCTGAAAAATAGTTCGGGGAAAATCACAGAAGAAGAGATCCGATCAATGATTCACGAAGGGACTAAAGAAGGAGAAGTACAGGAAGTAGAACAAGATATCGTTGATCGTGTCTTCCGGATGGGTGACCTGAAGGTTAGTTCAATTATGACTCACCGCTCCGAACTGATCTGTTTGGACCGTACTATGAGCATTGAAAAGATCAAGGATACGATCAGACACTCTCCATTCGGAGTCTACCCGGTCATAGATCAGAATATTGATAATGTCGTTGGAATGGTTACTCTGAAAGAGCTCTTCTTTCGGGTTGATTTACCCAACTTCACATTAGAGAGTATTCTGAGTGAACCCGATTACTTTCACGAACACATAAGCGTTTTCAAGGCACTCGAACAGATGAAACAAAAAGGGATTAAACAATCGCTCATCTGCGATGAATTCGGTATTTGCCAGGGTATGATCACACTCACCGATATCCTCGAAGGGCTCGTAGGTAATGTGGATAATGTGCACGAAGAACCCGAAATCATTAAACGCAAAGAAGGCGAAGGGTGGTTTGTCGATGGGCAATGTACACTCTATGACTTTCTTTCCTATTTCAAAAAGGAGTACGACCTGTCACATAGCAACTATAATACCATCGGAGGACTCATTCTGGAGAAACTTCAACACATCCCCGTGATTGGAGAAACGATTAATTGGGAAGAATTTTCACTGGAAGTGGTAGATATGGATGGAGCCCGTATCGATAAGTTACTGGTAACAATGCTAAACGAAGAAGAAATTGAAGATTAAATTGAAGTATCTATGAATTACAACGAAATAACAGCAATATATCAAAGACAAAAAGAGTTCTTTTCAACAGGGAGTACTCGTTCGGTTGAATTCAGAATTAATGCGCTTAAACACTTAAAACAAGCCATTCTGAATATTCAGCCTCAAATCCTCGATGCTCTATGGAAAGATTTACACAAATCGCCTGAAGAGGCTTATCTGACTGAAATCGGAATTGTTTTGAGCGAGATCGATAATCATATACGTAACCTCCGAAAATGGGCTAAACCTCTCCGGATTCCAACTCCGCTTTCACTTTTTCCTTCTTCCAGTCATTTAATTTCAGAGCCATTGGGTGTCACCCTTGTAGTCTCTCCCTGGAATTATCCGTTTCAGCTGATGATGAATCCGCTGATCGGAAGTATCTCAGCCGGCTGCTGCACGATACTCAAACCCTCCCCGGATTCCCCTCAGCTATCCTCTGTGATTGCTGAAATGATCGGCGAGATCTTTCCTTCAGAATATATCACAACCATTCAGGGAGGCAAAGAAGAGAATATAATACTATTCAGCCTCAAATTTGATCTGATCTTCTTTACAGGTAGTCCTTCTCTGGGCAAAGTTGTCATGCAGGCAGCGGCACAACACCTCACACCGGTTATACTGGAACTGGGTGGCAAAAGCCCCTGCATCGTTCACTCCGATGCTCAGATTGACCTTACCGCAAAACGCATTATCTGGGGAAAACTCATGAATGCCGGTCAAACCTGTATAGCTCCCGATTATCTCTTTGTTCACAGCTCCGTGAAAGAACAGCTGCTAAAACGATTAGACCATTACATTCGGGAATTTTATGGCAACGATCCGCAAACATCCAGATTTTACCCTCGTATCGTTAGTCAAGCTGCGATGCACCGACTTCTGGCTATGATCGATCCGGATAAAATATACTGTGGCGGACGAAGTGACATGGATGATAAATACATCGAACCCACTATCCTGACCGGAATCACAGAACATGATCCGATCATGCAGGAAGAGATCTTCGGAC